>CAIPID010000050.1 GCA_903865015.1 uncultured beta proteobacterium
ATATGTATATTATATATTTTGGAAAAAAGACATGACCACCGCCTACAAAGAACTCGCGGCCCAGATCGGCAGCAAATTAAAGAATTTCCGCCACGAAATTCCTGAAACGATGCAAGGTTTTAACGCAATGGCAGCTGCCACACATCACGATGGCGCGCTGAGCAAGAAAACCAAGGAGCTGATGGCCATGGCGATCGGCATTGCAGCACGCTGTCAGGGATGTCTGGCTTTTCATGCTCAAGCATGCGTCAAACTGGGCGTTACCCGTGCAGAATTCGAAGAAATGATTCAAGTCGCGGTCTATATGGGTGGCGGTCCCTCACTCATGACCGCTGCCGAAGCCATGCTCGCTTTTGAGGAATTCGGCGGCGAGCTGGCTACGGTCTAGTTTCGCTGAGGTTTAGTCCACTGGTGGCTTACCCAGCGCAGGGCCCGCCCCCACGCGTTCAGTGATCAGTCCGTAGTGCTCGGGGCGTCTGTGGGCGGCGTAATTAAACACATGCTGTTTAAACGTATCGCCCATGGCGAGGTCAGCCATACAAAAAATTACCTCGTCGTCCTCGCCCTGCACCTGCGCCATGATTTCACCATTCGGAGCGACGATCACGGAGCCGCCGATCAGGTGGCTACCGTCTTCGACACCTGCTTTAGCGGCAGCACCGACCCACACCGCACTCTGATAGGCGGCCGCCTGCAATGTGAGCAGATTGTGAAACATCCGTAAATGCGACGGCTCCGGCCAGTGAATATTCACTGAAGGCGTGTTGTAGCCAAGCGTAACAATATCCGCCCCCTGCAATGCCATCACGCGCCAGGGCTCTGGCCAGCGACGGTCATTACAGATGCACATACCGATCTTCGCATCCATGGTTTCCCAGACATTGAAGCCCTCATTACCGACCTCGAAATATTTCTTTTCTAGATGCTGAAAGGGCGCCTGGGGCTTGTGATCACTGTGACCCGGCAAATGTACCTTGCGATAACGGCCAACGATGTTGGCTTGCGTATCAACAAGGATGGAGGTGTTGAATCGCCGTCCATCTTTGGAAATTTCCGCATAACCAAGATAAAAACCGATACCGAGTTTTTTACTGGTATCAAACAAAATCTGTGTCTCGGGTCCCGGCATAGTTTTTTCAAAATACCGTTGCTCGGCCTCAAGTTCCGTCATCCAGTAACGTGGAAAGAAGGTCGTGAGCGCGAGTTCTGGAAAGACAACGAGTTTCGCCCCCCGGGAGGCCGCCTCGTGCATCATCTCAAGCAGTCGCGCGACGCACTGCGCGCGCGTATCTTGTGGCTGAATGGGGCCGAGTTGCGCGACGGCTAAACCGAAGGGTCTTTTTTTCATTTTTTTCTACAACCTTGTTTACAGACTTTTAAAGTGCAGGGCATATCCAAGATACATCAAAGCGTACCAGGATAGATCCCGCCATCCATCACCAGATTCTGTCCGCTGATAAATCCGGATTTTGCGCCGCATAAAAACGCACAGGCCTGACCAAACTCATCAGGCTCACCAAACCGCCCTGCAGGAACGGCTGCTTTTCTTGCGGTCATCACTTGTTCAATATTTTTACCGCTATCG
>CAIPID010000051.1 GCA_903865015.1 uncultured beta proteobacterium
ATTGAAAATGGCTTGACCAACCAATTCACAAAGAGTGTGACGCCAATGCCGCGAATATGGCGGCGCACCTCATTTAAAGCAGAAAAATCTACTTTAACGAGCATCGGGATAATCATGACCCAAATCAAAAATCCTACAGGTAGATTGACTTGAGCAAACTCCATGCGGCCGATCGATTGAAATATGCCGGGTAAAAAGTGTCCTAACGTAATGCCGGCAATGATGCAAAGAAATACCCAGACAGTCAGGTAGCGTTCAAAGACGCTCATTGAGTCGCCTGCAACTTTCTTTGCTGTGAATTCACATTGTGCGCTCATGGCTTTAAGTTTTCTCTGATATTTTTCACGCTGTTGCGCGTGAGGTCGGTAATGCGAGAGTGAATAACCAGCAAGTAATCAGCATGATGGCCGAGCCACCTAAGGCGTACTCAAGCCCGCCCCATTGATATAACAGACCGGAAAGTAGCGTCCCCATAAAGCGTCCCGCGGCATTCGCTGCGTAATAAAAACCAACATCTTCAGCGGCTTTTTCTGATCCTGCATAGGCAAGAATCAGATAAGAGTGCACGGATGAATTCACCGCAAACGCAAAACCAAACAAACCAAGTCCTCCTACAACGACCCACTCGAGATGACTGACTTTCATCAGAACGAGTATCGCTAAAACAGTAGGTACCACTGCCAAGATGGCTGACCACATCCGTGCTGCAGGGACCTCATTGCTGAGCCCATCATCGCTACGTTTAACCAGCATGGGCGCGATCGCCTGTACCAATCCATAGCCGATAGTCCATGTCGCAAGAAATCCACCCACCATCGTGAATGTCCACCCTGAGGCGTACAGAAAAACAGGGACACCCACAACAAACCAGACATCACGCGCGCCAAATAAAAAGACTCTTGCGCCAGCCAGCAGATTGATGGCTTTGTTTTTGGCAAATAATTCTTTTGCGGATTTGGATGCTTTGCTTTTACCCATCATCGGAGGCAGGGACAGCACAACCCCGACTAAGATCAGTGCGAGCAGACCCGCCATCGCCCACAAGGAACCGCGAAAACCAAGCTGATCAAGCAACAAACCGCCTAAAAAGAATCCAACGCCTTTCATGGCGTTTTTACTACCGGTAAACCAGGCGACCCATTTAAATAATTGTCCCGAAGCATCGCCGGCGGTCACCTTGATCGCGGATTTGCTGGCTGTCTTAGTCAGATCCTTGGCAATCCCACATACGCCTTGAGACAGGACGACCCATGCGACCGACATCGTCGCGGTCCAGTCTGGCGATAGCGCCGATAGTAAACCAAACCCGATGATCTGCGTCGTCAAACCGACCATCAGCATGCGCGCGATACCAAAGCGCGTGGCAAGCCATCCTCCTATCAGATTGGCAAGAATGCCTGCTGCTTCGTACAGCAAGAATAAAAATGCCAAGGTAAAAGGTGAATAGCCCAGACGGTAAAAATGCAACAGCACCAACATCCGCAAAGCGCCATCGGTCAGCGTAAAGCCCCAGTAGGCCGAGGTGACGATGGCGTAATTGCGTGCGCCATTTTTGGATGCGGAGGTCGAGGTGTGAGACGCTACGGTTTGATTCATGACGTTCAGATGCCTTGCTGTTGCATGTGGCAAGCCAGATCCACCATGCGGCAGGAGTACCCCATCTCGTTGTCATACCAGGAATAAATCTTCAGTAAGGTGCCGTCGGTCACCATGGTCGAGAGCGCATCCACAATCGAGCTGCGCGTGTCGCGGGCGTAATCGGCACTCACAAGTGGACGTTTTTCGTAGCCAAGAATGCCTGCAAGCGCACCCTTTGCTGCCGCTTCGAATAGGCCGTTGACCTCCTCTACGCTTGTCTCACGTTTCATCTCAAACACGCAGTCTGTCAGTGACGCATTTAAGACTGGCGCACGCACTGCGTGACCGTTCAATTTGCCTTTGAGCTCTGGGTAGATCAATGCAATGGCCGTTGCACTCCCAGTGGTTGTAGGGGACAGACTTTGCATGGCACTGCGCGCGCGACGTAAATCTTTATGCGGCGCATCGACGATCAGGTTTGTGTTAGTTGGATCATGGATGGTGGTGATCTGACCGTG
>CAIPID010000052.1 GCA_903865015.1 uncultured beta proteobacterium
TCTCCTGGCACCATGGCAGAAATATGGTTCGCAATCATATCGGTCATGCCGTAGAGCGAGACCAGTCGGTAACACGCAGCCAACTCAACTCGGGTTTTCCATTCCGCTTCGCTCACGCGGCTTTTAATCGTGCCAGGTTTAATCGGCGTTGTTGCTTTCATGTTGATTGTTGAAGTATTCATCTCTTTTCTCCTTGATTAATTTTTGGCGCTGAAATGTAGGGTAATAACGTAAGCTTTGCCCTGCGTTATTTCGTTGCCCTGCGTTATTTCTTTCTAAATTATTTTTTATCAAAAATAACATTTTTAAAACGGTTTATTTAACAAACCCTTTTAAATACATCTTGCTGCGTCGCAACACCAAACAAATATCTTGTTTAACGATGATTTGTTCGTATACAAAAGAGTCGATCGCCAAACTGTTGGTATTGAACTGAGTAGGCGCACTCGCGCATCACACACTGTCCGGAGACATCATGGAATTATTTGAAGGTATTGAAAGCCGCAGCAGCGTAAGAGGATTTATATCTAAGCCCGTTTCCCAAGAGGCAATACGAAAAATTCTGAACGCAGCTAACCGCAGTCCCTCTTTCAAGAACTCTCAGCCATGGGAAGTCGCTGTTGTCACAGGTGCCAAACAAGCTGAGTTATCAAAAATTGTGTATGACCTGGCTGCATCAGGTGTCCCTGGTCACTCTGAGATGCCCTACCCAAAATCCTATCCCAATGCGATTGAAGAACGCACCAGAATCCACGGAGCAAAGCGATTTGAGGCCTTGGGGATAGGACGGGATGACGCAGCACTTCGTGAAGAAATGCGGCTTGCTAATTTCAAGTTTTTTAATGCCCCATGCACCTTATTTTTCTTTATGGATAAATCACTCGGCGAATGGTCAACCATGGACATTGGCATTTTTATTCAAAGCGTCGCGTTGGCAGCGCATGGCTTAGGTCTGGGGACATGCATGCAAGCCTCGCTTGCAAACTATCCTGACGCTATCCGTGGATACCTGAACATACCAGAGGATAAGAAACTGATGGTTGGCATGTCGCTTGGCTATCCAGATGAAAAAGCGCCACTCAATACATACCATAGCGCGCGTGAAAGTATCGATACGTTTACCCGCTGGTACTAAATTATTCTGCCGGTATATTTGCCTGCTTAACGTAGGTTTTTAACCAAGGCAGTTCTTTTGCAATACGCGTGTCGTAAGAGGATCCGGGCTCGAATTCTACGTCGAGACCGGCATTATCACTGCATCGGGCTTGATATACCAATCTTCGCTAGCACGGTATGATATTAATATCATCTATCCGTCAAAAACACCTCAATCATGCCAATTAAGAAACGTCCCGATACCGACTCCGTCTGGCCAGATTTTTTAGACTATTTCCGCAAGGATTTCGGTCGTGAAATCCGAGGATGGATGAAAGTATTCAAGTATTACGGCATGCTTACACCGCTAGCAATCATTGCAATGATTGCTATCTTTATTTATGTGGATCCTATCCCACCTAAAAAGGCTTACCTCGCATCGGGTCAACCAGGCTCCTCTTATCGGGTACTTTCTGAGAAATTCGCCGAGTACTTTGCGAAACATGGCTTTGAGTTGGTTCTAGTTGAAACGCCAGGATTAGACGAAGGGTTTCAAAAACTGAATGATGATAAATCTCCAGTGAATGCTTCATTTTTAACGGCGGGTAGTGCAAAAGCTGATAAATATCCCGAACTGAGATCTCTCGGCAGTATCCAGTTTTCTCCGATTTGGCTATTTTATAAAGAGCCAGAGCTTGGCAAAACGCCTTCCTTAGCTGAACTGAGAAAAATGCGGATTGCAATAGGATTAAAAGGCTCGAATACTCAAAATATTCTCAGGCAAATCTGGGCGCTGCACGGCCTGACTTACAGTGACGATGATGACCTATTGATTGAATTACCGCATCAACAAGCTGCCGAGGATTTTGCGAATGGGAAATTAGATGCGGTATTTATCGTCGATGGAATTGATGCGCCTAACGTTCAAAAATTATTGACCACA
>CAIPID010000053.1 GCA_903865015.1 uncultured beta proteobacterium
AGCGTGGATATTGATCAATTAGTGGCCAGCCTGCCCGGTTAACCCGCGAGCGCTTTGTGCACCATACTGAACTATCCGCGCAGTATTGAATCAAACTCGTTATTAAGCAATCGCAATTCAGCAATCGCAATTAAAAAATCGTACTTAACCAAGCGCCAAGAAAAGAGTAGAGAAACATGAGCGACAACCTGACCGCGCAACACGTGGCCAAATTTCTTCAAGAAAATCCTGATTTTTTTGTCGAGCATTCTGATCTGTTCTCCACCCTAGAGGTGCCGCACCCTCATCAGTCACGCGCGATTTCGTTGGGTGAGCGCCAGATTTTGACGCTGCGCGACCGCCTGCGTGATTTTGAATTCCGCCTGGCAGATCTGGTTCGCAATGCAGCCTTTAACGAATCCACCACCGGCAAGCTTAATCATTGGTGTGCCCGGATGTTGTCTGAGACATCTACCATTCGTCTGCCAGGCGAAGTCGCACTAGGCCTGGCAGAGCATTTCAACCTCCAGGAAGTCGCGATGCGGGTCTGGGGACTCGATCTGCCTGCAGAGGGTGTAGGTGCATCGGTGGACGAGACTGTTCATGCCTATGCCAATACATTGAATCATCCTTACGTGGGTAGCGATCTAACACTTGCTCCGGTCAGCTGGCTGAGCGCAAAGCCGGCATCGCTGGCCATTCTCCCGCTACGCGTTGCCGCTCATGAGCCAGCCTTTGGACTATTAGTTCTGGGCTCTGATGATGCAGAGCGGTTCAACCCCGAAATGGGCACTGCCTTTCTCGAAACCTTCAGCCATCTTGCAAGTGCCGCACTTTGCCGGCTCAAGACGCCCAGCATTCTGACCAGCGCGTAATTCCGGCGCACCGATAACAGCGCAAACATGCCAGCAGACTTGCCATCGAATTTGTCGGCGAACATGACAGTGCCATCACCGGATGAGTCTGGCTTGCCCGATGCGGCTAGACAATGGCTCGGACACCTCGAGCGCAATCGCCGTTACTCGATGCACACGCTCAGCGCCTATCAGCGTGACCTGCAACAACTGATCAGGCTCGCTGACGGCAAACCGCTTGAGCAACTTGTTAACGGCAACATCCGCCATTTTCTGGCCAGGCTCCATGGTCAGGGGCACGGTCCGCGCAGCCTGGCGCGCATGCTCGCAGCCTGGCGCGGATTCTATAAGTGGTGGGCACCACTTTCTGGCATGACCGCCAATCCTGCGGCTGATGTCCGCGCACCGAAAGCCTCGCGCGCACTACCCAAGGCCTTGTCTGTTGATCAAACCAAAGCACTGCTCGATGCACCTGCAATGCTTGCCCAGAACGATCCAGTATCCATACGTGATCGCGCCATTTTTGAACTTTTTTACTCGAGTGGCCTGCGGCTCAGCGAACTCGTCAGTGTGGATATCGAATACACCAAAACCAAAGAGCACACGTCTTTGAGCTGGATCACATTGCCCGATCACGAGGTACACGTCCTCGGTAAAGGGGGCAAACGCCGCAGCGTACCCATTGGTGCGCAAGCCATCGCCGCGATCAATCAATGGCTAGCCGTTCGCTCTCAACTCGTCAGCGCCCACACGCTGGGTGCGGATCAGTCAGCCCTGTTCATCGGCACGCGGGGACGCCGGATCAGCCCCCGCGTGATTCAGTTACAGCTCAACAAGCTCTCCACCCTCGCCGGCATGCCCACCAGCGTGCACCCGCACGTCTTGCGCCACAGTTTTGCCAGCCATGTGCTGCAATCCGCTCAGGATTTGCGCGCAGTGCAAGAGATGCTCGGACACGCGAATATTTCGACCACACAGCTCTACACCAAGCTCGATTTTCAGCACCTTGCGAAAGCCTACGACTCCGCCCATCCCAGAGCCGGACGTAAAAGCTAGCAAAATAACAAGTAATTACAATTTAAATTCACGATGAGTTTAGTAAAATCGTTACAAAACAATGTGTTACGATTTAAAAGATCAAAAAAACAATCAAAAAAAGCTATTGAAATACAGTTTTGCGCCCCCATATACGGTATTAATTGCTAGTTCAGTTACGCACTAAGGGAAACCCTCAGCTTAAAAAGTTTGCCCCCCGGCGTAGGCTGTGCTGTAATCCGGCGTTCGCCTTGCTGTAT
>CAIPID010000054.1 GCA_903865015.1 uncultured beta proteobacterium
CTTTTCCCATCACGGTCTCGTCGTAGCCCCATGACAGCAATGTCTGATCAGGATCCTTCATATCAGCAGAGTATTTCTTTAGCTGATCCAACGCGGCTTGCAATGTCGCGACGCCAGGAAAAGCGGGCCCCCATGGTCTGGCTAAAGGCGATGGGGTGATGACGGGGTGTGAATAAACAATACCGGCAAGCAGCGGGTGGCCGTGGGCCTCGATGAATCCGGGGTACATGACTTTGCTGGCAAATTGCCGATCAATCCGGGTCGGATACTTATCGGTCCAGGGTTTCATGTCCTCCAACGAGCCCACAGACAGGATGCGTCCATCTGATACGGCCACAGCGGTTGCCGTTGGGATCGAGGGATCCATGGTGACGATTTTCTTTGCTACAAACACAGTCACATTCTTGATGTTTGGCGAAGAAGGGGGCTCAATGAATTGTGTTGCGCAGGCAAGACCTGAGATCAAAGCCAGTATTGCTAGCGCAGATATTTTTAATTTCAAATTCATGAAGATCCCTTGTTTTTAGTTCTATTTACTCAATACTGCCAATCCTTATAGCAATATTACTTAAAATACGGATTGAAAGAGTTTTGATGTATTCTTACGTTTTATTGATCGATAAATAAAAGGTAAAAAATGCCTGATACAGCAACACTATCAAGTAAATATCAAATCTCGATTCCAAAGGCAATCCGGGAAACAATGCACTGGTATGCCGGTCAAGAGTTCGTTTTTATACAAAAAGGCGAAGGAGTCCTTGTCATTCCCGTACCTGAACTGAACCAGCTTAAAGGTATTGCCAAAGGCGCAAATCCTGACAAATACCGAGATCGCAAGGATCGGTTCTGATGGCCTCAAAACAATTTTGTGTCGTTGACACATCCGCCTGGATTGAGTGGCTGATAGATAGCGATCACAGCAAACATCTCAGCAGTAAATTTCCTGCCAGAGATTTTTGTATTGTTCCTACAATCGTACAGCTCGAACTCTCGAAGTGGCTCACCAGAGAACTTGGCGAAGAAAGATCAGACTCCGTCATCGCCTATACACAGAAATGTATTGTTGCGCCTCTGGAGACAAATATCGCCTTATTAGCAGCGGAGTTTCATCGTAAATTTAAGCTGGCGACAGCCGATGCAATCGTGTACGCGACCGCACAACACTGCAAAGCAGAGCTACTCACGTTTGATGCGCATTTCGCTAAACTGCCTGCCGTTACATATTTAGCGAAATAAAAAATAGTGATTAGCCCTCAGGCCACAGTTATAGCGTGCCTTAAAGTCCTCCAGTACCACGTGATTTTCAAACAGTTTACCCGTGGACCGAAGATAGTCGCGAGGGGGTATTGCACAAGCTACTTAGCTTTTTTCATCTGATAACACCCTGCGATATTCACAGTAGTCAGTAGCGTTGTAAAACAAGCTTCCATTTCGTCGCCCGTGATCTCTCCGGATAGCGTACCGATGTCGCTGGAGATCACGTAACGCTTGCCGTCTTTTCTGATGGCGCCGGCGATTAAATGACTTTCGCCATCGACGAGTTTAGCTTCGCCCTCAAACACGCCGCTAATCTGCGAAGTTACTTTGAGCATCTTCAGACCTGATTCGCCTGCAGCAGTCAACACAGGTGCCTGCTTATTTTGTGCCGTACCCGTCATGGCACGCATGCCTGATACGCGCTCCCACGTGCCGACGATATTTGGGTAGTCTGTGGCATAGGCTTGACTCGCACCAGCCAAACTGAGCATGACAGCCATGACAAATTTTGATGTAAATAGTTTCATGGTTGATCTCCTTTTTCCTGATGGTTTTAACTAGTATTTGTTGAATACGAGTCGTTCATTTACTTAAGTACAAGCTGCAGCGCGGTTAACAAACGTCTTTCAACGCCAATGATGACAATCAGACCAGCTACGGATAAGTAAGCTACAAGAAAAGCACCGATCAGTCGATTGATACCCATGCCTTTCAAGACCAGATAACTTTGATAGACGTTAATCAGGCAAAGAATCAGACCGACCGCCATAACCGAGCCGCCCAGAAAGGTATTAATCCATTCCGAAACCACGATGAAATCAAGCACGTGTAGTGCTTCGGTTTTCATGTAGATGTCACCCACCCCCATTAAGGTCGCGGAGGCAATGTAGTTACGCAACATCGTAAAAAAGAATTTGATATTCAAATCACTTTTCGAGACATCCAGAAAACCATCGGACTTTGCAACCACCGGAGTTACACGGGCATCCGTAGTCGGGGGATGAGTCTGAACAGCTTTGATTTGATCCATCTTTTAAATAATCCAATTTAAATTCACGGTTAATCAGGGCTAAACACCGACAACCAAGCCTCGATAATTTAGCATGTCTGATTTGGATGCATACCATTTTATTAAGAATAATGTAGGATATTGAGGTTGGTTTTTTTTGTATGTTTACGCCGTACACCATCTCCCCCCTACCCTAACCATGTCTACAGGTAATCCGTTGTGAATTTCTCCTCTTTAATTGACCAGATCCCACAATGGCTATTTATCCTCCTTTATTCAGTCCCGCCATTGTTATTAATGTGGCTTGTACACCTGGGATTTCAAAAATTTGCCCCGCACTGGGAGCTTAAGGATAGAGATGAAAATATGGCTTCTGGCGGGGTGGCATCCGTTGCTGCGCTGACTGGAGTTGTACTGGCTTTTGTCCTGGCATTAGCCAACCAGGCAATTGATACGTATCAAAACAATGTGAGTATTGAGGCGTCACAACTCCGGAGCATGGATAAATTCCTACTTGCAACACAAGCTCCTGACAGTCTGCAGTGTCGCCAGTCACTATTGACCTATGCCAACTCCATTGTCAATGACGAATGGCCGCAATTGAAATTTCAAAAAGGTAGTATCAAAACGTATACCTTATTGAGCGCTTTTGAAAAATGTCTGATATCTGTTCAGCCTACAACACCCGCGCAAGCCTCTATTTATATCGAAACACTTAAGCTTTCAAATCAAATCGCTGAGTCGCGTGAAACTAGAATATCCAATAGTGCAAACGTACTGTCCAATGTATTTTGGGAAGTCATCCACATTGGACTTTTATTGACTATCATTTTGGCTGCATTATCTTTTTACACGCCAGGAAAAATTCGGGTGATTAATTGCACGATTCAAATCATCGCCCTCTCTATCCTGATTGCGCTAGTGATGCTCCTGGATCATCCATTTACGGGTACTAATAATGTGAGCAATGCAGCAATTATTGAAACAATCGCCCACATCAAACCGTGAAAATTAGATTTTCTTTTTCAGCGCTGTAGTTAGCCGTAGGAGACCAGGGCTGTATTGACCCAGTGGTACGCAGACACGGATCATACATAACTCATTTGTTTGTGTTGATTGCGTCAAGGCTGCGTGCAATTCATCCTCTGTTTTGCACAAGTGGCCTTGGCCTAGGCCAAAGGCCTTGGGGAGTTGCTCTGCTCGCAAGGATGGGATGTTGTTAAAAGGACCATCGGCCATCGGCCTCTGAGTGCCATACCCATCGTTATCAACCACGATCACAATTGGATTAACGCCGTGGTAAGTCGCACTGAGTGCCTCGAGTCCTGTCATTAAAAAAGCACCATCACCAACGAGCACGAGTGGCCTGCGGGTCGGGTCGGCTATTGCAGCCCCCAAAGCGGCGGGCACGGCATATCCCATCGTGGCGTAATAAGCACTTGCAAGCATTAAGGATTGCGCCGGCAGCTCTACAGACCCAAACAAACAATCACCTGGGTCAACGATCAGACGTATCTTGTCATCAAGAAAAGTAGAGACACATTCCATCACTCTTTCAACCACTAAGCTCTTTCCAGGTACAGGACTAAAAGAGTATGTTTTGTGTGTCGTCTGACCATATTCGTTATACCCCGATGCTGTCGCGGCTTTAATCAGGGCCGGCAAGAAAGCCCAAAGCGGCACATCGTTATAAGTATGAAATCCAATATTGACATGCGTATCGGTACATTCAATGACCTGACCACGATCCAGATGATCCGTAAAGCCACCCATGACCAAATCGGCATATAAAACGCCGAAAGAAATAAGAGGCTGAGCATTTTCAACTTTTTTTACAACCTGTTCAGGACTCACTGCCCCCATATACACACCCAATGCCAAAGGGTGTGTTTCAGGAATCACACCTTTTGACAACGATGTCGTCGCGATCGGCACATCAAAATTTTCGGCAAATGCCAACAATTCCTTATCGAGACCACGCCTGACCGCCATCACACCAGCAATTCCAATCGCATCGCCCGCGCCCTCTAATAATTTCAGGGTTTCGGCAACGGCAAGCTCCAATCGCTTTGGATCTACTTTTGGTAATGCAATAGCCAAACCCTCCGTCCGGTCAAGAACTGGGACATCAACCATGTCACGCGGGATTTCTATGTAGCCTGGACGCTGGTGCGCAATCATCTCCCCTAATACGCGATCGATTTCTTGTGTAATTGTTAAGGGGTTTGTCAGCACAGCTTGTGCAATCGTGATGTCTTTAAATACCTCGAGCTGTGTATCAAAGTTTTTGACTTTATGGTGAATGAGCGGGTCACCTGCCCGCTCTGCCAAGCCGGGGGCACCACTTAAAATCAAAAGTGGTACATTTTCCGCCCAGGCACCCGCGGCGGCGTTCACTACCTTAAAACCACCGACTGAATAGGTGACCGCGCACACACCGAATCCGCGCAAGCGCGCGTAGGCTTCAGCTGCAAAAGCGGCTCCCTGCTCATCTGCGGTGACAAGCACAGGAAAGCCTTGTTGAGAGAGACGATCAAAAAGCTTTAAAGCGAAATCGCCAACAATGCCAAAACCTTCATGAATGCCTAATTCTTTAAAACGTCGAATCAAAAATTCAGGGATTGTTGTTGAAAGTGAATGCATCAATATCTCTCAAAAATATAGGGTTGGTTAAATCTTGCTAAAACGTCCGATCACATCTTTAAGAGCGACCACATCATGCGTTCTAATAAAGTCGACCCCCTTGGAGAGGATCAACTCAACTAAGTCAATATTCAGCGAACCGTTGGTACGGGGCGCCACAATAAAAACAGGAGCAATTTTTTTTACTGCCGGGATGGCTTCGATAATTTGTTTTTGAAAAACAGGCTTGAGCTCATTCGGTGTCTCAGGATGCCACATGCCAAGATTGGGATCAATGGCGAGAATATTGACCCCCTTTTTTTCTAAATAAGGAACCGTGACGCTAAAATAATCCACGATCGCCTGGATGGATGGTGCGGTGTAGGCGGTTTTTCTCAACGCATACGGATTGGCCGCGGGGAGATAATTCAGGACAAGTGGGCAACCCGTATTCGCTAATTCACTGATGAGTGAATCAGGAAAATAAGTACTCGTGTAATTTAGAGCGGAGATGCTTGCAAGATACTGGCATGCGTTGATATCCGACCAGGTATCCAGGGACATTGGAACAAAGTTTTCAGGGCGAGGGGTAGAAAAAAACAATTCGAGCCTTTGCGCCTCAATACTGTCGTCAAGCTCAGCGCTTTGAGAAAATGA
>CAIPID010000055.1 GCA_903865015.1 uncultured beta proteobacterium
AACCAAATCCAATCTTTAACAAAGCTTCGGCACGATGAACCAACAAGAACAAATTATTCAGACAATGCTGGCCACTCCCGTTAAAGGTTTTGTCGCCAAACGTTTTTTTCATGTGACAGCACCTGAGCGCCACGCTGAAAATATAATTGCCAAACTGACAACTGACGAGAAGTTCTACAGTTTTATATTGCTCTCAAACTCCAAAAAGCAAACCGTTGAAGCCTTAATCTGCACGAACCGAAGAGTGATTATTTGGCACAACGAGCTCGCCGAGGACGAAGAAATAGCACTGAGCGATATCGAATCCCTCCGCCTCGAGAAGGGGTGGTTTTCCGGCACCCTGCATTGGGTTCAAACGGCAGGGGGCAAGCACGAGGCCAGGAAATTTAAATGTGAAACTGAAATCATTTCAGCTTTTCACCAAGCACTGCTTGAGGCGAAGAAGCAAGCCTAACGTTGAGAGTTACTGAGAGAAATCCATGAACTCGAATGCGATACTCTTTGAGAATTTGCCTAAGTACTAAAAAAAGTAAATCCAGTACAAATAAAAGTAAATCCAGTACAAATTTTGTAGCTCACTTTACGGGACATACTCTATGAACCTGATTCGAAAACTTAGTGCACTGACAGTTATGTTGCTGGCGAGCACCATCAGCCAAGCCCAGACAGCACCTAAACAAGATAGCCCTGCCCAAGCACCATTGACGCTACCAAAAGGTATGGCGGCCGTCGAGCCTGCTGCCGTAGAGCTCATTCGCAACATGACAAAGGCATTGTCAGCGGCAAAATCGCTCGAGTTTGACTCCGTCGTTCAGGCTGAGTTCCCCTCAATCGATGGTATTGCGGTCATGTACCTGACAGGCGCTCATATCTCCATGCAGCGTCCAAATAAATTCGACGTAAAGGTGACCGGCAACGGCCCAGATCATGAAATCCTTTACAACGGCAAACAGCTATTTGCCTATATGCCGGCAAATAATGTCGTCGCTGTTGCTGACAGCCCCGACACAATCGATGCGACCGCTGCCTTTGCCTACGAAAAAGCAGGTCTGTATTTTCCAGGTGACGACTTAATCCTCTCGAATCCCTTCGAACATGTCACGCGCGGCATGACCGATGCCTTTGTCGTCGGAAAAACCAAACTTGTTGGCGGCGTTGAAACCAATATCGTCGTGATGGCGGGCAATGATATGCAAGGTCAGATATGGATTGGCGCAAAAGACAATCTTCCCTATATGGCCTCATGGGTCTATATGGCAGACAAAGCGCGACCCCGTACGACGCTGACCTACAAAAACTGGAAACTCAACGGCCAGATTCCAGCCAGCAATTTTGATGCGGGTCGCTTTTCAAAAGCACTCGTCACCGAGTTTTCGCACCCTACCGCACCCGCGGCTAAATAACGAATCGGGAGAATGACATGAGATTTCTGACTCTTGCTCTAATGGCCCTGCTCAGTCTGGGCGCACTGACAACAAGCACGGACGCCAATGCCTACTGGCACGGCTATCGTGGTGGCTGGCATGGCTATGGTTGGCACGGCGGTTATGGCTGGCGCGGCCCAGGCTGCTTTCGTTGCGGTGGTGGCTGGGGCCCTGGCCCCGTCATCGCGGCAGGCGTAGTCGGCGCGAGCGCCGCAGCAGTAGTCGCTGCGGAATCTGCGCCGGTCGTAATGGCCCCACCACCGGTTTATGTACAGCCAGGCACTCCGGTCATCGAGCCCACGGCGGTCGTATCCTCGATCCCTCCGATTGGTTCAAAGTTTCCTACGCTCTTGCCGGGTTGCGAACTAGCCCCGCGCAATGGTATTAATTTTTATCAATGCGAAGGTTTCAGGATGCGGCCCCTTTACGGTGGCAACAACCTTTACTATCGAGTCGTACCGGGTTAAGAAGCCCGCAACAAGAAACCCGTAAAAATTTTTACGGGTTTTTTTGATTTTTCATGATTTAGTTTCGCTAGCCTCACGCCACCACCGATTTGAGCTCAATCACTCCATTCAACAGTCTGCTCAGACTGATTCTGTTTCTTGTCTTGCTTGCCGGGCACGGGATCATTGCAGCTCAAACCAACTTAACCTCGCAGAACATTCACACGCATATTAGTTACTGCCAGGAACAGGATGCACAGTTCACACTTGATCAGGCGCGTGCTTGCACATACTTATCAAAAAACGAACTACCCAGAAAAAAATTCGCAGACACACCGACGTGGACGCGTATACAAATATCAACGACGAACAACCACCCGACCCCGATCGCGATACGTATCGCCCCGCACTTCCTAAATCAGATTGATCTGTATGAGAACATCGATGGCGCATGGAAAAAACAATCAGCGGGAAGCGATTTACCCTTTAATGATTCGCACGCAACGCTAGGCGGCTACACATTCAAAGTAACCGCGCAGGCTCAAGGCACACAAACCTTTTTCCTGAGAGTTCAGACTGCCGGACTCAATATTGCACTTATCGAGGTCAGCCAGTGGGACCTCAACAGTCTTGAACTGCTCAATCAGCAGCTCGGCATGGGCGTGCAGATCGGCGCATTGAGTTTGATTCTGGCATTTTCACTTGTTAGCTATTTGGCCAATCCGAATACGTTGATGTTCCGATTCTTCTGGCTGATGCTTAACCTCTTGTTATGCACGCTCGCAGGCAGCGGGATGCTGGCGAAATACGTATTCTTTCAATGGCCTTGGATGGACAACGTTTTCTTTAACTGGATGCTTTGTATGCGCATGGCATGCTGGCTCTGGATATCTCAAGCGTTCTTTATCACCTATCGAACACCGCGCTGGTATCCGCTTAGTTGCAAAATGATCTATCTACTAGTCGGCTGCTGCCTGGTGCTGATCGCGTTCAACGAACAGCGGATCACACCCATACTGATGGTGTCAGGCATCCTCATCTTGCCCGTCATTCAGGTTATAGCGATTTTACAAACGCCTCAAATTCAGCGCACATTCAGAACAACATTATTAACAGGTTTTCTCGTTGCAGACGCGCTCGTACTGACTACGCTGTTACTCGCTGCACTTCCTCTTGGCACAGAGCCACTTTCAATTTATTTCGCCAGGGCGGTAGATTTCATTAATCCCGCTGTACTGTTATCAATCTTTGCAATCCGCAACAAAATGATGCGCCAGGAATTTGATGCAGTCAAAACGACGAACATTCAAATGAGTCTGCGGCTTGAGTTTGAAAGAAAACTGTTGAGTGAGCGGCGAATGCTCATCGATATGCTTACACACGAAATGAAAAATCCCCTGGCCTCGATCAGCATGGCGGTAGGATCTCTTGCGCAATCGCTTTCCAATAGCCAGACCTTCGAGGCCCGCCGCCTTCATAATATCGAACAGTCAATTCGAAGCATGGATATGGTTATTGAGCGTTGCAGCTTGATGAATCAGGTCGATTTAAAAGAATTAAGCGCAAACAACACGCGCATTGATGTAGATGCGGCTATTCGTTCGCTTGTTGAACTTTTACCCAATCATGCACGTATCCGACTCAACCTCCAGCCAGCAGCGGTCATTGAAACAGATGCTTATTTTTTACGGATTATCCTTTCTAATCTTATTGAAAATGCATTGAAATATTCACCTCAAGACAGCTGTATCAATATCGACCTCTTTCAGCGCATGGACAACATGCGTTCGAGCATGTGCATAAGAATCAGCAATCAGGCTGGCGAGCAAGGGATTCCTGATTTGAACGCTATTTTCAACCGTTTTTATCGAAATCCTTTAGCCATGAACACCCCCGGATCGGGACTCGGTCTCTACCTCATTAAAGAAATAAGTACTGTTCTAGGCGGTACAGTTCATTACCACCACGACGCTGCACGAGTTGAGTTTCTGGTCGAACTTCCCTTGAGTCCTCCATGAAAGCCTCACACAATCATTTCAGCATTGCGGTGGTGGAGGACGATGCGATCCTGCGTGAAGAACTTGCACATTTTCTGCGAGGTAACGGCCATACTGTCACAGAGCTTGTGACAGGAATGGCGCTTAATGAACTCTTAACCGAGCAAACCATAGATGTAATTATTCTCGATTTAAATCTACCGGGAATGAATGGTTTTGAGATTGCAGAAAGTTTAAAGAGAAATCATCCGGCAATAGGCATTCTGATGCTCACAGCACGCACCTCTTTGCCTGACAGGGTCAAAAGCTACGATTCTGGTGCTGATCTTTATTTGCCAAAACCAACCGCACCCATGGAAATCCTGGCTGCGGTGAACAGCCTGGGCAGAAGGCTTCTAAAACCCGCGTCCGTCACTGACTGGGAGCTCATCGAAAGCCATCATGCATTGGTCAACCAAACCGTCGCTCAAAAAATCTTACTTAGCCCGTTCGAAGAAACACTCATACTCTGCTTACATAGAGCGCCTGATTACACACTAGATGCTGAAGTACTTTGCGATGCGCTAAGCAGAAAGCATCTCGGACACGTGATGACAAGACGTGCGCTCGAAAACATAATCAGTCGACTTAGAAAAAAACTCGCCGAGCATCTCGATGCGGACAACAGACAAATCATTCGTGCTGTCAGAGGCATCGGCTACCAACTGTGTTTGCGATTTACCATCAAAATCTGTAACCGAGCCCCGCCATGACCCTACATGCATCCGTTTGGGCATGGCCGAAGGCTAGTAGCAAGACGCGCGGTCTCCAGGTGCTTAGCCAGAAAAAATGTGATTAACTAATCTTTCCGTGGCAAGCCTTGTATTTTTTGCCGCTCCCGCATGGGCAG
>CAIPID010000056.1 GCA_903865015.1 uncultured beta proteobacterium
GGCGAGTGCTGTTTCTGCACCTGCACCTGCCTCTGGCGCTGCGCCTACAGCGCCTGCGTCAACGCCAACGCCTGCAGTGCCAACCCCAGCTTCAACGGTGCCCGCAGCACCGGCTGTATTAGCTGCTCCAGCGCCTGCAGCCGTCGCCCCTAAGGTTGCGGCCTACGCCGGCAAAGTCGACTCCAAATGTGACCTGTTAGTCCTCGGTGCAGGCCCTGGCGGTTATTCCGCAGCATTTCGTGCCGCGGATCTGGGGCTCAATGTCATCCTGGTCGAGCGCTATGCAACACTGGGTGGCGTATGCCTGAACGTGGGTTGCATTCCTTCCAAAGCGCTGCTGCATACCGCAGCGGTAATGGAAGAAGCCCAGGCTCTCGCTGACCACGGCATCTCTTTTGGTAAACCAAAGATCGATCTGGATAAGCTGCGCGCCTTTAAAGACGGCGTGATCGGTAAGTTGACAGGCGGACTGGCTGGTATGGCCAAAGCCCGTAAAGTCACTGTTGTTCAAGGCTTAGGCGAATTTGTGAGTGCGAATCATGTTACGGTGAAAACTGACGCAGGCACGCAGACGATTGAATTTGGCCAGGCCATTATTGCGGCTGGTAGTCAGTCAGTCAAACTGCCTTTCATGCCGGAAGATGACCGTGTGGTTGACTCGACAGGTGCGCTGCTGTTGCGCAGCATTCCAAAGAAAATGCTCATCGTGGGTGGTGGCATTATCGGTCTCGAAATGGGTACGGTTTACTCTGCACTCGGCGCAAGGCTGGATGTGGTCGAAATGCAGGATGGTCTGATGCAAGGCGCAGATCGCGACCTAGTCAAAGTTTGGCAAAAAATGAATGCCCCGCGTTTTGACAACCTCATGCTCAAAACCAAAACCGTCGCCGCTGTAGCCAAGAAAGACGGCATCTATGTGACGTTTGAAGGTGAGGGCGCACCTAAAGAGCCACAACGCTATGACCTGGTGTTGCAGGCTGTTGGTCGCACACCGAATGGCAAAAAAATCGCAGCGGACAAAGCGGGTGTGATCGTGACCGATCGCGGCTTTATCGAAGTCGATCGCCAGATGCGTACGAATGTTCCGAATATTTTCGCAATTGGCGATATCGTTGGTCAGCCAATGCTGGCGCACAAAGCGGTTCACGAGGGCCATGTCGCAGCAGAAGTCGCGGCCGGTCAGAAGAGCTTCTTTGATGCGCGCGTGATTCCTTCGGTTGCTTATACCGATCCAGAAGTAGCCTGGGTCGGTCTGACAGAGGACGAAGCCAAAAAGCAGGGCGTGCAGATTACAAAAGGCATGTTCCCCTGGGCGGCTTCAGGCCGCGCGATCGCAAACGGTCGTGACGAAGGCTTTACCAAGCTGTTATTTGATGCTGCAACCCATAAAATCCTCGGTGGCGGCATTGTTGGCACACACGCAGGTGATTTGATCAGCGAGGTTGCTTTGGCGATCGAGATGGGTGCGGATTCGGTGGATATCGGTAAAACAATTCATCCACATCCAACACTGGGTGAGTCGGTGGGATTAGCCGCCGAGGCGGCTGAAGGCCATTGCACAGATTTGCCGCCTGTTCGTAAAAAGTAATTTTCGTATGAATTAAGTCGTTTCTAGAAAAAAAATCGCCACCTGAAATTTAATTTTCAGGTGGCATTTTTTTATTTATTGCAATGCTGCGTGAACTGTCTGCGCTTTATAGTGCCACCGTAGAAAACCACGGTATTGCAGCAATAGCGATCAAACCAACCATCAGCGCGATGATGTAGGGCCAGATCGCACCCATCACATCATCAGGCGAGGCATCACCGATACGACAGGCTACATAAAAGCCTACACCGATCGGTGGCATCATCAGACCGATATTCATCGCGGTGACGACGACCATTGAGTAATGAATATCATGGATGCCGAGTTTCTTAGCAATCGGGAACATGATCGGCGCCAGAATCAGAATCGCAGGTAATCCTTCAAGCAAGCAACCCAGAATCAAAAAGACCAGAATTGTGACCAGCATAAATGCTGCGACCCCACCAGGCAGTGTGGTCAGGAATTGGGAGAGACTTTGCACCACGCCGCTTTGTGTAATCGCCCAGGCCATCGAGGAAGCTGTACCCAGAATCAGCAGGATGGCACCACTCAGTGCTGCGGTTTCAACCAGCATGGCGTAGACTTTTTTCCAGCCAATTCCACCGTACAGCACCTGACCAATCACCATGGCATAAAGCACGGCGATGGTTGACACTTCAGTCGCGGTCGCTACGCCACCGCCCACCGCACTACGGATCAGAAAGGGCAGAACCAGCGCAGGGCCCGCAATCAGCAACGAGCCCCAGATGACTTTTAATTTTGGACGACTCACATCATCCATTTTTTCATGACGAGCTTTCCAGCGAGCTAGAGCGACCAGCGCAAGCAACAATACGCCCGCGATCACAATACCGCTTTGGAATAAGCCTGCGATCGATACGCCGGCAACAGAACCTAACACAATCAGAACGATGCTTGGCGGCACTGTATCAGCCATCGCAGCGCCTGTTGCCAGCAGCGCGATCATTTCTCGCGGTTTATGTCCACGACGTTTCATCTCGGGGAAAAGGGCCGGCGCGATGGTCGCCATATCGGAAACTTTAGACCCCGAAATGCCTGAAACGATAAATAGAGATCCAAGCAACACATAAGACATACCGGCTTTGATGTGCCCGAGTAAGGAGGCGAGAAAATCAACAATCGCCTTACCCATACCTGTCGCATCCAGTACACAGCCAAGCAATACAAAAATCGGCACCGATACGAGAATCAGGCTGGACATGCCTTCGTCCATACGACCAATCACCACCATCAGAGGCACGGTGGTGGAGAAAGCCAGATAGCACATGGCCCCCAAACCAAAACAGAAAGCGATCGGTACGCCTGCAATCAGACACAATGCAACAAGGATGACCAGGAAAATCAGAATGTTGTAGAGACCGATGTCGGAGAGTTGAGCAGAAAATTTCCAGCACAACCAAGCAACAACAGCCACCAAAACAATGGCTCCAATCAAGTTCGCTTTGCTTACCGTCTGCGCGGCATAGGTTGCAAGCACCGCAAGCATCCCAATAATGCCGAACGCTAATGCTGAGACGCGGAAACTATTGGGAATATTTAACGCAGGAGACGTGACAAACCACTCATCCTGCGCGTATTCGATAGCAGGGTGTACGAGTGCAAGTAAGAATGCTGCGATTGCGACCAAGGCCACCGCATGAACAAAATTGCGCATCTTCTCCGGCATCATCTGCAAAAACAGCGTCAGTCGCAGATGCTCGTTACGATGCATCGCAATGGCGGAGCCCAGCATGGCTAACCAGAGAAAAGAAATCGATACGACTTCGTCAATCCAGATGATTGGCAGGGAAAAAACGTAGCGCGAGACCACACCAACCAGCAGCATGACGACAATGACTGTCAGCAACAGCGCACTGAGAATTTCAAGAGGCTTGATGAGCCTGGATACAAGCGCATTGCCTCCGACAGCGATTGCGGGGTTCAACTCGTCTTGGTTGATTTCTGTAGTCATGGTGTTTGCCTTTCATCTTTCATATGCAGTCGTTGCACAACGACTGAATTTAA
>CAIPID010000057.1 GCA_903865015.1 uncultured beta proteobacterium
AATGGAACGGCTCGTTCTTGTTTTTTTCAGCCTCCGCCTCTGGACCACTCAGAACAACAACGATCGCGTTGAGAAAGGAAATGGCCTGCAGTTGCTTGATGAGATGATGAATGCTGCCCAATCGATAGTGCCGCATGGAACAAGGCACTACAACGACGATCTTTTTCTCAGAGGCAATCAGCTCCCTCTCCATCTGTGCGTTGATGCACAGGGATTGGAGCGTAGTGATTGATTTTGATTGAAAAAAATCTGACATGTAAGCGTAAGGGTTTATTCGAGGGGTGATCCAGCCTGGGAGATGTGATGTCTAGCCTGGTTTAACGCGAAAGACGTCTACCCCGACTGTTAAACAATCAGCATAAGCCTCTGGTTTGGATGTGACAACCCGAACAGCCTTAACCTTAGGGTGTGCAAGCAAGGTCTCAGCAATCTTGTCGCATAGGGTTTCTTGCAACTGTATATGACCTTTGTGCGCATGAATATCAACTGTGTCACGCATGAACTGATAGTCGACCACCTCCTCCAACCGATCTTCTTTTGGCGTGTTCATATCTAAAGGAATGTAGAGGTCAATATTGAAAATAACACGCTGCCTGGCCGTTTTTTCATGCTCATAGACACCGATATTCATACTGACCTCGTAGCCCTCCAAAAACAAACGCCTACAGTGCATTAAGTTTGGTTGGGTAAGGTTTAATTGCATCGTGATTTGCCTCAAAAAATGAGATTTGGATTTTTTTCGGCAAGAGGCACAGTGACTTCAAGCCAATCATCCATTCACGAATCAGCTAATTATTTGTGTGCTTACTCTCATAAAAGTACTTGCAGAACATAACATACATGACAAGTTGCCAGTCATCATTTTACTGTGCAATCGCTCTACCAATTACCAGGCGCTGTATATCACTCGCCCCTTCATAGATCTGGCAGACGCGAACATCGCGATAGATACGTTCGACAGGAAAGTCACTCACATACCCATAGCCACCATGAATCTGAATGGCATCCGTGCAAACTTTTTCGGCAACTTCGGAAGCAAATAATTTAGCCATCGATGCTTCAGTCAAACACGGCTTGCCAGCGTCCTTTAAAGCTGCGGCGCGCCAGACCATCAATCTGGCCGCATCAAGCTGGGTTGCCATATCGGCTAGCCGGAAGTTAACCGCCTGATGTTCAATAATCGGCACGCCAAACGCGACACGGTCTTTTGCATAGGTAACTGCGGCCTCTAAAGCGGCACGCGCCATTCCCACAGCCTGCGCTGCGATGCCGATACGACCAGCCTCCAGATTAGACAGGGCAATCTTGTAGCCATCGCCTTCATTGCCCATCAGCGCGGAGGCGGGAATACGACAGTTTTCGAACAAAATCTGAGCGGTATCGGATGCCCGCTGCCCCATTTTTTCTTCAATGCGTGTCACGATGAAACCTGGCGTATGTGTGGGGACTAAAAAGCAAGAAATACCCCTCTTGCCCGCAGTTTTGTCAGTGACTGCCAATACGATCGCCATATCCGCATTTTTGCCGCTCGTAATAAATTGCTTGACGCCATTTAAAACAAATTCATCCCCATCACGATCTGCACGTGTCGTCAGCGCAGAGGCGTCGGAACCCGTATGCGGTTCCGTCAAACAGAAACAGCCAAGCTTTTCTCCACGCGCCAAGGGGATTAGCCACTCTTTTTTCTGTGCGTCGGAGCCATATTTAAGTGTGATGCCACATGGCAGCGAGTTTTGAACACTCACAATTGTTGAGGTTGCGCCGTCGCCTGCGGCGATTTCTTCGAGCGTCAACACCAGCGACATGTAATCCATGCCAGCACCGCCCCACTCTTCAGGAACAACCATCCCCATTGCGCCAAGCTCGCCTAATTCTTTGAGTGCCTGTGCGGGAAACAAATGGGTTTTATCCCACTCCGCTGCAAATGGCGCCAGGCGCTCTTTCGAAAATGCGCGCATCGAATCGCGAATCATTTCCTGCTCTGTAGTCAGTATCATGGGATAACCTGTTTGGATTAGTACATTTCGACAGCTAAGGCTGTGGCTTCGCCACCACCTATACAAAGAGACGCCACACCGCGCTTTAAGCCGTATTTTCTCAAAGCACCCAATAAAGTCACCACAATGCGGGCGCCGGAAGCACCGATAGGATGACCTAGCGCGCAAGCACCACCATGAATATTGACTTTATCAGCAGGCAAATTCAAATCGTGCATGGCTGCCATAGCGACCACGGCAAAAGCTTCATTAATTTCGTAAAGATCAACCTGCTCAGCGGTCCAGCCTGCTTTGGCCAGCAATTTTCGAATGGCGCCAACAGGGGCACTCGGAAACAAGGCTGGAATATGAGCATGGTTGGCATGCGCCACGATACGGGCCAAAGGCTGTAAGCCAAGCTTACGGGCTTGCGACTCTTTCATCAGCACCAACGCAGCTGCTCCGTCCGAAATCGAGGAAGAGTTTGCTGCAGTCACAGTACCGTCTTTTTTAAACGCAGGTTTCAACTCAGGAATCTTAGCGAGATTGACGGCAAAAGGCCCCTCGTCCTTGGCGATCTGCACATCGCCCTTTCTGCCCGAGACGGTTACAGGTGCGACTTCCCAGTCAAAGCTTCCATTATTGCTGGCTTCTTGTGCACGCTGAGTCGAGCGAATCGCGTAATCATCCTGCGCTTGGCGGCTAAAGCGATAGCTGCCGGCACAATCTTCTGCGAAAGTACCCATTAAACGACCGCGGTTTTCTTTTGAATAGGCGTCTTCCAGACCATCCATGAACATATGGTCAATCAGCTGCCCATGCCCCAAACGATAGCCGCCTCGTGCTTTAGGTAATAAATACGGCGCATTGGTCATGGACTCCATGCCGCCAGCAATAGTTGCCGAATAAGAATTGGCGACCAGTCCATCGTGACCGAGCATGATGGCTTTCATCCCGGAGCCGCACACTTTACTAATGGTCGTGCAACCGGCAGATAAGGGTAAATCGGCTAATAAGGCAGCCTGACGCGTTGGCGCCTGACCCTGCCCCGCGGGTAGGACACACCCCATCAACACCTCTTGAATCACGCTTGCGTCCAGGCCGGCTCTTAGCATCGCAGCCCGAATCGCGACGCCTCCCAGGATTGGGGCGCTCAGACTGGAGAACGCGCCCTGAAAACTTCCCATGGGCGTTCTTGCTGCCGAAACAATGACGACTGGATCGTTTGTCATATTCACAATTCGCTTTTTTGAATTAGGTTTTTTTAAAATACTGGATTAAAAATCGGTGTCTTTCAAAACACGCGCAATCACTAAACGCTGCACTTCACTTGTACCCTCGTAGATCTGGGTGATCCGTGCATCACGGTAATGACGCTCAACCGGATAGTCCTCCAGATAGCCATAACCGCCAAAGATTTGAATAGCTTTGGAACACACCGCTTCGGCCATCTCGGAGGCAAATAACTTTGCTTGAGATGCTTCCGATAAACAAGGTAAATTGCGCTCACGCATACTGGCCGCCTGCAGAATCAACAAACGTGCGGCATTAATCTGGGTCTGCATATCAGCCAGAAAATTAGCTACGCTTTGATGCTCGATGATAGGTACACCAAACTGGATGCGTTCTTTTGAATACTTTAAAGCGGATTCAAACGCAGCACGCGCGATGCCCAGCGCTTGTGCGGCAATTCCGATACGGCCGCCTTCAAGATTGGATAAAGCAATAGCTAAACCCTTTCCACGTGTCCCTAATAAATTGGCTTCGGGCACCTGGCACTGATCCAGTGTAATGGCGCAGGTATCAGACCCACGTATCCCCATCTTTTTTTCAACGCGATTCACAATAAAGCCAGGTGTATCAGTTGGAACTAAAAAAGCTGAAATACCCTTTTTTCCCAAGTCTGGATCTGTCACTGCAAAGACAATAGCCAGAGCGGCGCGCTTGCCATTGCTGACAAATTGCTTGGACCCATTTAACACCCAGTTGCCATCTTTCAACACAGCGCGGGTTTTCAAATTATTCGCTTCTGAACCTGCCTGGGGCTCTGTCAGGCAAAAGCAACCTATTGCCTGACCCGTAGCAAGCTTGCTTAGCCAAGCTTTTTTTTGCCCTTCAGAGCCATACTTCTGGATCGGACCACAGCCGACAGAGTTATGGATACTCATGATGGCGCCTACGGCGCCGTCCCCAGCGGAGACCTCTTCGACAGCCAGCGCGTAGGAAACATAGTCAACGTTCGCGCCCCCCCACTCTTCAGGAACCACCATCCCCATCAGACCCAAGTCGCCCATTTGTGCAATGACAGACTCATCGACCCAGCCTTCATGGTCCCAGCGCTCACTATGAGGCGTTAATTCATTGCGAGCAAAATCTCTGGCCATATCGCGAACCATGATTTGTTCTTCAGTCAATTCCATCAAGCCCATGTCGAGTCCAATTCTAAACACCGCGGATGGCTAACCTTAAATCCATGGTGTTTAACTTGTTGTCACTTCATAGACAATCCAAGGGGAATCCCTAGTGGTTTGCTGGTATTTCCGAATGAAAGGTACTTAATTTATCGAGATCCAGCACATGGATTTCTCCATAATGGACACGAATCAATCCGGACAGCTCCAGCACTTTCAGGGCACTGTTCACCCGCTGTCTGGACAATCCAGCTAACTGACCAATTTCTTCCTGGGATATTTTTAACATCAACGTTTGCTGGGGATACCAGGAGTCAAACAAGGCAGCCAGCGATCGCGCAACTCTTGCATCGACGTCGAGCAATCTTTCGTTTTCCATCGCACCAATAAACTGGCCCAGGCGTTTATTGAGTTGGGTAATCAGAAAACGATTAAAGAACATGCTGTTATCCATCAGCCACACGAAAGTGCTTTTAGGCATTAAGGCAAGTTGGGAATCGCGAAGTGTCGTGGCATCGTAGCGTCTAGACTCTTCTTTTAAAAGAGAGCCTTCACCAAACCATGAGCCTGGCGCCAGACCAAGCAAGGTCGTTGACTTGCCGCTTGCTCCAACATTATTAATCTTGACCACTCCACTGATCACACCGAACCAGTAATCGGCCGTCTCGCCCCGGCGGCAAACAAAGCCTTCGCCAGCGATTTGTTTGACCTGAATGTCCTGACGCACTTTATATTGCTCCGCAGCATTTAACCCAACCATCCAGGGACTATTTTCTAACAAGACTTCGAGCGACATCAGGACTTCCCCTAGTTTGTCGGTTGAATGACAACTATTTTAATTTTATGAGGATTATGCTTCGTTAAATTCAATATTGCCACTCAAGTTATAACAGGTATGCCAGCTATGACCGCGCTAGTTAATACACTGACGTTCCCAAGGCTCTTGCTTGAGCATGCTAAAGCAATTCCCCACCATCCTGCTTATAGGGAGAAATACCTAGGGATTTGGCAGGTCACCAGTTGGGAGCAAAATCTAGAGCAAATTAAGCATCTGGCTTGTGGTCTGGCATCCTCTGGTTTTAAGCGTGGGATGAACCTGGCGGTCATCGGGGACAACAGGCCCCAGCTTTATCAGGCCATGGTCGCCGCACAAGCTGTTGGAGGAGTACCTGTCCCTCTATATCAAGATGCTGTCGCTGCGGAAATGATCCATGTCCTGAATGACGCCAAAATTTCATTCGCTGTCGTAGAGGATCAAGAGCAGGTCGACAAACTATTAGAGATCAAGGACCAGATCCCGACACTCACCACGATCATTTACGAGGACCCAAAGGGCCTGAGTGATTATGTACAGAGTGACTTGCATTCACTCAAACAAATTCAACTGCTTGGTAAAGCGTTTTCTGAAGAGCATCCTGAGTTCTTTCTGACTGAAATTGAAACAGGAAAAGCGACCGACCTCTCGGTCATTCTTTACACGTCGGGTACCACCGGCAAACCCAAGGGTGTTGCGCATACGCACAATAACTTTATCCTGACCGGTCAAAACAGCTCACAGTTTGATGGTCTGAACTACAAAGACAATATCCTGGCCTATTTGCCCATGGCCTGGGTCGGCGATCATTTGTTTTCCTTTGCGCAAGCCATGGTGAGTGGTTTAACCGTGAACTGTCCCGAGTCAAAAGAAACCGTCATGTCCGACATGCGGGAAATTGGCCCGAGCTATTACTTTGCCCCCCCTCGAATTTTTGAAGGTCTGCTCACCCAGGTCACTATCCGCATGGAGGACGCGGGCACCCTCAAACGCAAGTTATTTGAAAAGGCGATTGCCTTTGCCACGAAAGTGGGCAGTGATATCCTGGACGGCAGACCTGTCAGCCTGATCAACCGTCTGCACTATGCTTTCTACGACCTGACCATCTACACGCCCTTGCGCAATGCCTTGGGTATGAGCAACATTCGCGTGGCCTATACAGCAGGCGAAGCGATTGGCCCCGACCTATTTCGTTTTTATCGATCGATCGGCGTCAATCTCAAACAGTTTTATGGTCAGACCGAAACCTGCGCCTACGTCTGTCTGCAGCCCGATGGTCAAGTCAAATATGACTCTGTCGGTGTCGCCGCACCCGGCATTGAAATCAAACTGGCGGACTCTGGTGAAGTACTGGTCAAAGGCGTCAGCGTTATGGATAGCTACTATCACAGGCCGGACGCGACAGCCGAGTCGATCGATGAGGAAGGCTATTTTCATACGGGCGATGCTGGGATCCTGGATAAGGATGGCCACCTCAGAATCATCGATCGTGCCAAAGATGTCGGCAAAATGGCGAACGGAAAATTATTCGCACCCAAATATATAGAAAACAAGCTGAAGTTTTTTCCCTTTATCAAAGAAGCGGTTGTTTTTGGTGACGGCAAACACTGCATCACGAGCTTTATCAATATCGATTTCGAGGCGATCGCCAACTGGGCTGAGCGCCGTCACATCGCTTTTGCAGGCTATGTAGATCTCGCCTCCAAAGAAGAGGTCTACAAGATGATTGGCGAATGTATCGGCAAGGTCAATATTGATTTAGCTGACGACCCGATGCTTAGCCATGCCCAAATTGAACGCTTCCTGGTCTTGCACAAAGAACTCGATCCCGACGATGACGAGCTGACCCGTACGAGAAAAGTACGCCGTGGTTTTATTGCCGAAAAATATGCGCCGCTCCTTGAGGCGCTTTACTCAGGCAAAGATGAGCAATTCATTGAAACCACAGTGAAATTTGAAGACGGAAGAGATGGCAGCATCAGCGCCACCGTTCGTATCGAAGACGCCAAAACCTCGATGGTGGCCGCATGAGCACAATGACAAACGAAACTTCAGCAGGAAATACGGTTTTACAGCTTGAAAATATTTCGCTCTCGTTTGGCGGAGTCAAAGCGCTCACAAATATTTCCTTTGATGTGAGGGAGCACGAAATTCGCTCCATTATCGGCCCCAATGGCGCAGGCAAAAGTTCGATGCTCAATGTGATTAATGGTGTTTACCATCCACAGGCGGGAGACATTTACTTTCGCGGGGAAAAGCGTAAACAGATGAATCCTTCCCAGGCCGCAAGACAAGGTATAGCCAGGACGTTCCAGAACATCGCGTTGTTTAAAGGCATGACTGTTCTGGATAACATCATGACTGGCAGAAACACGAAGATGTCGAGCAGTTTCCTCAGCAACGCTATCTGGGTGGGAAAGGCCAGAAACGAAGAAGAACTGAATCGCCACAAGGTCGAAGAAGTCATCGACTTTCTGGAGATCCAGCATATCCGTAAAACACCTGTTGGCAAATTGCCTTACGGTCTGCAAAAACGCGTCGAACTTGCGCGTGCGCTTGCTGCGGAACCTTCCCTGCTGCTGCTTGATGAACCCATGGCAGGCATGAACGTTGAAGAGAAACAGGATATGTGCCGTTTTATCCTGGACGTGAATCAGCAATACGGCGTAACGATCGTCTTGATTGAGCACGATATGGGCGTAGTGATGGATATCTCAGACCGGGTTGTCGTGCTTGATTACGGCAAAAAAATCGGAGATGGCTTACCCGAGGAAGTAAAAAACAATCCAGAAGTGATCAGCGCCTATCTGGGCACCAGTCACTAAGATCCGCTGACAAGGACACTTGCATGCAATTTTTTCTAGAAATCGTCATCAGCGGCATCTTGTCTGGACTGATGTATTCCCTGGTTGCGCTGGGCTTTGTGCTAATTTTCAAAGCCTCAGGGGTGCTGAATTTTGCTCAAGGTGCAATGGTCTACGCGGCTGCGCTGGTTGTCGTTGGTCTGATAGATTATGACGTGCCGATGTGGCTGGCGATTGTTGCCTCCTTCTTTTTTATGGTTCTCATAGGTATCTGTACCGAGAGATTCGTGCTGGGCAAACTGGTTAACCAGCCTCCGATCACGCTTTTCATGGCCACGATTGGTCTGAGCTTTCTGCTTGAGGGATTTGCACCGATTTTATTTGGTAACGACGTGCGTCCAATTGATTTGGGTATCGTGGATGAGCCGATTCAATCCATTATGGATATGACAGGTATCGGTATTTCCAAACTAGATTTATTTTCCTCCGGCATCATCATTCTTTTGGTGATCATGCTTGCACTTCTTTTCCAGTACACAAAAGTCGGTCGTGCGCTGCGTGCGGTCGCGGATGATCATCAAGCCGCTTTGTCTCTTGGTATACCGCTGGAAAGAATCTGGACGATCGTTTGGGCGATCGCAGGCTTTGTTGCACTGGTGG
>CAIPID010000058.1 GCA_903865015.1 uncultured beta proteobacterium
CAACCGATAAGGTTGTCCGAAAATCATCGTATGCAATGCAATCCCCAACACCAGCGGTTGCCTGCTGGATTGATGCAGCATCTCTTCAAACTGATGAACAATCATGGTCGCAAAGTCTTCTGCGGTATGGTGACGGACTAAAATTTGAGGCGAATCATTAATTTCTAGTGAATATGGCATAGACATGAGACGCCCGCTTCTGGTTTGCATCCAGATTGGCTGGTCATCACAAGGCCAATCCATCTCAAAGCAATAGCCCGCCTCTTGCAACAAATCAGGGGTATGTTTACTTTGTGACATCCAGGGTGCCATCCAGCCTCTTGGTGCACGTCCCGTAGCCGCTTCGATTTTGCTGCGAACCTCAGCTAGCATGCGGGCCTCGTCAGCCTCCCACCACTGACCATGGCGCTCAGCATTAGTTCTTCCATGGCCGATCACTTCATCGCCACGTGCGATGATCGGCTCAATAACGTCTGGTGCATAATCAAATACAGTCGTATTGACCAAGTGGCAGGCCGGCAGTTTAAGCTCATCAAGCAGCTCATACAGTCGCCATACTCCTACACGGTTACCGTAATCTCGCCAGGCAAATGTTCTCGCATCCGGCTGTGGCAACTCATTAGACAGAGCGTGACCCAACCCGCCTCCAAAAGCAAAGTGCTCGGTATTGATGGCAAAATAGATTGCAAGTCGCTTGCCTTCCGGCCAAGAATAGTCAGGGCGCTTGGTAATCGCTGAATACTTGAATCGTCCGTGATGGGGCAGTTGCATCGTTACCGTCTCCTATGATTCAGTTAGATTTTTGACTGTTGAGCAGCCTCTGAATTGAATTGGTGTTTCACATGTGAAGGGGCGTGAGGCTCACGTTCAGGTGACAGAGTCAAGCCAAATAATTTCCTGGCTCGTCCGGTCGGTGTACGTGTCAATAACCCCTGTGGCCGTTTGAGTACCACCAGTACAATGATTAAGCCATACACAATCAATCTGTACTCTTTGGCGAACCTCAAAGCTTCGGGCAACGCGGTGAGCAAAATAGCGCCCAGTACTGGCCCCCACATGGTCTGCATGCCACCAAAAAGAAGAAAGATGATGAAATTCAGTGAGACAAAGAAACCTAAATCATGGGGACTTACGACCAGCACATAATGTGCCTGTATCGCTCCGGCGATACCAATAATGGTTGCACCGAGCGCAAACGTCACGCAGCGCAGCTCCCCAAGAGAAACACCCATTGCGGTTGCTGCGATGGGATCATCGCGAATCGCACGGGCAGCAAAGCCTAAGCGAGAACCATCAAACCGCCAGGTCACGTACAAGGCCACGATCGTGCCCACGATGCACGTCACAATGGTCGTCTGTGGAGCAATACCGGTAAAGCTATTGGCCCCGCCAATGTAGTCCCAATTAAAAGCCAACACTGCCAAAGCTTCACCAAAGGCGATGGTTGTGAGCTTAAGAATAAAGTCACGCATCCGCAGTGTAATGAAAGCCAAAATGACGCCGACTACAGCACCCGCTAGACCAGCCATGACGATTGCAGGCGGAAATCCCCACCCCATCTTAACGGTCAGGATAGCTGACAGATAGGCCCCAACGCCTGCGATCGCAGCCGTTGCCATAGACAACTGCCCCGACATCGCTGTGATGTAAAGCCCAAGCACCTGCATGATGCTGAGCAGAGTAAAAATAAAAATTGGTTCTAGAAAGCTATACATAATGAGCGGCCCTTATTGCGAGTACGAGCCGAACAAACCATTCGGACGAAAATACAGCACACCGATCAGCACAAAAAATGCAACGGCGTCTTTTAAGCTGGACGATATATATCCTGTGACGAGTGCCTCGATAATGCCGATCCCCAGGCCCACTACCATCACGCCCTCAAAATATCGATTGCCCGCAACTAACATGCACGTAAAAGCTTTCAAGCCGTAAAGCAATCCCACAAACGCCCACGCCGAGCCATATAGCGTTCCTACCGACACCGCGGCTACACCGCCCATCATGGAGGCAATCACAATCGTTACCGTACAAACCAAACCAACGTTGATACCAAAGGCTGCGGCAACATCAGGGCGCTCAGCAATCGCGCGCGTCGCTCGACCGAGTTTTGTGGCGCGGACATAAAAACTCACAAAACCCAGCAGCAAAATGCACACACCAAAATTGGTCAGCTGGCGCATCGTCAGGGCAACAGGTCCGATGTCAATCATCTTGCGTGGCAATAAGGTTGGGTAAGCAACCGGATCAGGTCCAGCGATAATAGCCATGCCGTTTTGCAATATGATTGCCACACCGAGCGTGCCAATCAAAGTCGACAGCACATCGCGACCTCTTAGGGGTTTGATCACAGTCCTTTCGATTAGAAAGCCAACCAGGCCTGCCGCGATCGCACCGCTAACAATCGCAAACAGAAACCCGCCAGCGGGATATAA
>CAIPID010000059.1 GCA_903865015.1 uncultured beta proteobacterium
AGCTCAATACCGAGTACAAACTGACCACGCGTCTGAGCGGTTGCTATATCGGTGTGCCAAAAGGTGAAGATGCGCTGCGCCTGAAGATCAACGAGATTATTGCCGCTGGCATTAAAAACGGCGATCTTGAAAAACTATCGCAAAAATATCTGAAGCGCGGCCTAGGCGATTTGCCAGGCTAATAAAAAGCGAAGTGAGGGCAATCTTTCTTGATTCGCCCTTGCTACGACCCAACGATTACTATTTGTTTGTTCCTGCTACCAAAGCAACAATCAACACCCAGACAACAAAAGATGCGCACGCAGCTGACCAGCTGTTTAAAAGATCGTCCGGCGATACAGACCAATGGGCGATGGATCCCGTAGTTTTGTTTGACGAAACAAGCTCGATCATTAAATTTGCAGGCAAACAAAACATACTCGTCGCAAACTGCCAGAAACCCGCGGCAGTAAATAAATGCTCAAAGCCCTGATCTTGCATAAAAAGCGCAAATGATTTCATTGATGTGTCCTTTGACGCGTTACGGATCAACTAAGCTTAAGACTAGCGCTCAGTTGCTCAAGCAAATTGTAGTCCTCCCCCACCCACTCCGATGCAAAATATCAATATGACGACTACTTATCCACGCAAATTACGCTTTGGTCTGGCAGCAAACCGTCTACACCATGAGTCCGCTAATGCCGCATGCTTTGACTGGTTACGCTTGAGTGCCACGGGCATTGAAAGTCTCGGCATTGAGTTACATACCGTAGGCAGAACGTTTGATGCGATTCAGCGTGAAGGTTTGCTCGGCAGTTATCCCGGACTGATTCGCTACCCCTACGGTCGCGAAGGAGGATTGATGAAACTCGTCGCCCGGGTCACCGAGTCTGACAACAATGCCAATGCGCTCGATGGCGCGATTTACCTGATCGATCCGGTCGATCCCTCGTCCATTTTCCCCGAGGCGCTCGCACTCAAACGTCAGTGCATTACGCATGGCCGCCCCTTTATTTCGACGATGGCAGGCGCGGTAGAGTGGATTGAGGTTGAAAGAGTGCTTGCTGGTTTTGAAGCAGATCCTCGCATTAATCGACTTTTCGAACTTGAGACGCAATGCCTGGCGATGATTGCGCACGATGCCCTCAAACACGAGATGATTGCCTTTGCAGACCGACATTTCGATTTGCTGTGCAGATATAAAAGGCGTGTTGCTACAGGCACGACAGGACAACGTCTAAATGAGCTGGCGATATCCCGTGGATGGCCTGTGGATAAGCCGTGGGTCGATCGCTATCTGAGTGGTCCAATGGGTGGGGATGCGCAAATCGCCGATCTGGTGCTCGATGGTAACTGCCAGCGCGTGATCTTTTTTGAAGATCCGCACGTCGCCAGACAGCACGAGGCGGACATTCAGTTGCTGGAGAGAGCGGTGCGTGTGGTGACACGCGATGCAACCTGCGCAACCTCGCCCAATGTCGCAGACAAATGGGCGCTAGCCGTCACGCAGCGCGCAGAGGCCTGATGCTTAACTCTTGTACCAGTCCTTGACGGCCGTCACGTAGCGCGCGACGCCCTCTGTAACGCTGGCGGCCTGAAGCGCACCGTATGAGAGGCGCTGATAATTCGCCTCATGCGTGTTGGTCAGACCGAAAGCAAAACCGGGGATAGAGACGACTTTGTGGTTTTCTGCCATGGCACGATTAAATGCCAACGGATCATGACTACGTTGCAAACCGGGCAATTTCATCAATACATAAAAAGCCCCCTGCGTACGCGGGAACTGAACCAGATCACCCAAGCCCTCAAGCGCCTGGTAGACATTTTTACGTACATCACCCAAGGCATCAACCTTTGGCTGGACCCAGGCTCGGCCGTACTTGAGCACCTCAAGGGCGAGCAATTGTGTCGGCACGGGGGCACAAATGAGGTTGGTGTCCTGCACCTTATTCATAGCATCAAACAAGTCGACAGGAAAAACGACATAACCCAGACGCCAACTCGCCATGCCATAGTTTTTTGACATGGAATAAAACGAAAACGTATGCTTGGCCGCACCTGGCAACGAGGCAGGGGAAAAGTGTTTTGCCCCATCGTAAGTAAAATATTCGTAAGCCTCATCGCTAAAGTGATAAAGCCCTTTCGCAGCACATAAATTATTGACAGCAGTCAGAGACTCCTGCGAATACACAGCACCAGTTGGATTGTTAGGCGAGACCGTCACGATCGCACGGGTGCGCGGAGTAATCGCCGCAGCCAATGCCTCGACATTGAGACTCCAGTCCTCATTGACATCGACGGGGACCGGGACGCACCCGCACATCCGGATCGCCATTTCCTGATTGAAATAAAACGGTTTTGGCAAAATAAACTCATCACCTGGATCCGCAACCGCCATGATGCAATTCAGGAAAGCCATATTGCTACCCGCGGTGACCATCAGAATCGAATCCGCGCCAATCTGAAAATTATTTTCGTCAGCCAGTTTTTTTTGCAGCGCAGCAACCAGTGCGGGATAACCCATCACCGCCTGATACTTATTTAATTGCGCATCCCCCATCATCGAGGGAATAGCGGCAATCGCCGCCGTAGGAGGCCCATAATTAACTACGCCCTGCCCCAAAGAAATCGTACCGGGATTATTACGGACCAGTTCACCGATTGCGGGAATGATGGGGGTGTCTACCGCAGCCATCCGCAGAGAGTAGCGTTTCATGTGTGAAATCTTCAATAGTTAGATAAAAGAGTGACTAAAGTTTACACTGAGCTGAAGTGGGGCCTGAGGCCTACGTAACTGCCCCCCCTGAGGGCCAACCTTGATGCAACATCCAAAATAGCGATGGAAATATTTAACCAAATTATTTTTGCGATTTTTTCGCTTATTTTGGTGGGCATTTACGTCTCGACGGTACGTAAACAAAGCTCCATCGACTTTCAGTTTTTTAATGTGTACTGGCCAGCATCTTTGTTACTCAGAGCAACGAGCTTTGCTTCGTGGGCGTTAGTGCCAGTTTTTAACAAACCCGCCCTGGTCGTGGCAAACATTTCACTTGTCGCGTCAATCATCACAATTGCACTTTTTATCAGAGCCTGGCAAACGCCGGTTACCAGTTTTCAAAAAAAAACACTCCCTCTGCTACTGCTCCTAGTCACTTTTTTATATATTTATTTCTTGAATCAAGAAAATGGTTATTCAACACGTGTCGCATTGATCGGCAGTGTTGGAACAGCGATGACGATCTGGCAAGGCTACGAAATCTCGCGAAGCTTAAAACACATTCGTTCTTTCATCCTGAGGCTGACATTTTTACTCATCGTTACGCAAACTCTGATCGGTATTGCAGTTCTGATTTTTTTAAATATCAGTAATACGAATCAGGCTCCAAATATTTTCCTTGCTGATATCAAAGCCAGTGCATTTTTATTTTTGACCTTCGGGCTTCAGTTAATTACATATGTGTTTATCAATAGTTTTCTATATGAAAGACTATGGATCAAGGAAAAATCGACTGTCAAAGATTTGAAAAACAAACAGGACGAGTTGACCACGACCTCGCTCGAAAAAGATGAAATATCATTATTGCTTAAAGAAAAAGAAGTATTGATTTCGTCTCTGCTCAAATCTAATAAAACTGCAGCGACTGGAGCACTCTCAGCCGCCATCGCGCACGAGCTTAATCAGCCACTGGGAGCTTTGCTCATTAATGTTCAGTTTTTAAAAATGATGGCAGATGCAGGCAGACTGGAACTCTCTGCTCAAAAAGATTTGATCGAAGCACTTGAATCCGACACAAAGCGAGCAGGTAATATCGTCAAGGTGCTCAGATCTATTTTTCTCGAGCAAGACATCGAGTTGACTGCAATCAATGCCTCTGAGGTATTACGGAGCCTTGTTCCGATCATTGAAGCGGAATTAAAAGCGAAAAAGATCCAGCTCAATTTAAATATAGACCAATACATTGAATTAAAACTGAGCAGGACCGAGTTTCAGCAGCTCATACTCAATATTTTGAATAATGCCATCGAGGCGTTAAGTACGGTCGATCAAGAAATAAAAGCTATCACGATCGAAGCCAAACAAACACACGCATATACGGAAATATCTGTTTCGGATAACGGCCCAGGCATCTCAGCGCCGATCCGAAACGGTGTATTTGAATTACTGACTGGAGACAAAAAAGCCGGCATGGGCCTGGGTCTTTGGCTATGCAGCCACATCATGCAACGATATGGCGGCAAAATCTATGTGGATGAGTCAGCGGGCGGAGGCGCTAAGCTGGTGATGCGATTTGCGTGACACGTACCCTGCACCCGCGACTATAGATCAAACCTCGAAAATCCCCTCAGGCAACAACGCACTCACGCACACATTTGGCAAATCGACCGCATTGCTAATACGCAAATCAACCGCCAGAGAACATATCACATAAGCTTGCTCGCGGCTGTAACCACGCTCACCGAGTAAAGAGATCATCTCAAGCAACGCGTTGCGCGCAGCGAGTGTCAGATCCTCGCACTCCTGGGTGCCGTCTTCGCGGATCGGCAAACCAGTCGTTGCGATAAAGTTATGGGGAGCCGCCCACTGAGGAGGCAGGAAATATCCCGGGTGTGAAAATCTTGGAAAGCGCTGGTTTCGACGCGTTGCCTCACCCGACAAGACCTTAAATCTCACTACTGCACTTGCGCCCATTTCGATGGCGGTGATGCAGCACTCGGAATCGCCTTGCGCGTAGTGTGCGTCGCCCGCAGAAAACAGCGCACCGCTTACACCGACGGATATTTGTAACTTTGACCCACGGGTGAGTTGTTTGATGTCCGCATTACCGCCGTTTTCGCGAGGCGGCATGGTGCGCAGTCCGCTGCTTGCAATCGGCTCGGTTGAGGGCACGGCGTCTTGCGCATCAGGGAGCAACGCAATACCTCCGCGACGGACCAGATCAGTCTCACGCGCATTCCATTTAAGCATCTGCTCATGCGATGGCGCGACACCCGCCGTGCCCATAAAAATTCCCTCAGGGATTTTAACGCCCGGAATTTGTGCGGAACGTGCGAAACCTTTATCGACATGCCAGTGGGCAAGGAATTTTGCGTCAAATATTTCACGTAAAAATCCTGCGCCCGGACGAATCACTGTCCATCCATAATTTTGCGGGATCAGATCTACAAACTCGATTTCAAGTATGTCACCGGGCTCAGCGCCTTTGACAAAGATAGGGCCGGTCAGTGGATGGCCGGCCTTTTTATCGTTTTTGGCTAAGTCCTCAAAGGACATGCCAGGTTTGACCTGGCCGTCGGCCGCGTCACGGGTTTCGAGCAGGATTTCTTCGCCCGGCACGACCTCGGCGATAGGCTCAATATCTGGATGCCAGCGGTTATGGCCTGTGCCAGGGTCGTCACGCAGACGGGCATTACGATCGATCAGGATGGATTTCATGGGAATACATTAACCGAATCGCGTTAGTTTTTCATCATATTTACGCTACGTTAATTGACGTATTTCGTAATACGCGCGATTCGTTGCTTGTATACCAACAGCCCTAAGTAAAGGCGTATAGCTTTTTAAGCCGGCCAATCATCTCAGCACTCAGTTGCTTTCTTAGCTCCGCGTTGTAGGAGCCAACGGGCATCGGTCTGATCGTCGAATCAGCAAGCGAGCTTGGGTTTTGATAGATACCCTTGTTTTTAACTATCTGCTGCGCCGCTACGGCATACTGACGCGATTTAGCAGCAGGCGTACCCTCCCTGACCGAAGGATCAACATTCAGCGTCTTGATTGATACGCTGTAGTCATTATTCAAATAAATTTCAAAGGTACGAAACTGCTGGGGAAAGTCTCTCAACGAAGCTGTCTCGACCTGCCAAAAGCCTTGCTCTGGCGCAAGAACCGGATTAGGAGAAACAAAAGCTTTCACCGTATTGAAATGTCGGTGCCCTGCCAGCCAGACTAGTAAATTCGGATACTGATGAAGCTCCGTAATGAGTGCAGGTAAGGTCACTGCATTGAGCGGGCTCAGCCACCATTCGACTTCTGAATTGTCGGGCTCAACCGCAATCGGGATGTGTGCGGCAATCATCATCAGCTGCCCAGCAGCCTGCCCAGCAGCCAGCTCCTTTTTAAGCCAGCTGTAACGGGCCTGATCTAAAAATCCATGACCGTGAATGTCTTCGGATCCATCATTATCTGACTGCGTATCATCCAGCACGATCACTTTAAGCGGCAGATCTGACTTTGGCATAAAACTGTAGCAAGCGAATCCATTTTTAGTGTTCACTAAATCAAAGCCATGCCCTGCTGGTAGCGTAGATGTTTTAAAAAACTCACCCATCCATTCTTGCCTGGTCAGAGAACGACGATCAGGGTCGGCGACAACTTTGGGAGGATGATTAAAACTGCCGACCGGGCCTGCGCCAATAATTTTCGCATCGGGTGTTGAGCCATCCAGCACCCCCATGTAGTAGTCAGGCTTAAACAGGTTTTTAGGATTTTCAAACGCATCGCCTAAAGCAATGACTGTATCGCTGATATAGGATTGCCGGAAATAATCATTGACCGGAAAAGATCCAAGCCAAAAGTGGTCATGATTGCCCAACACCTGATACCAGGGAATTGATTTATCCAGACCCGCAGCTTTGTATGGCTTTTGATAATCAATCGTATTTGCACCCGCTTCTGCCCCCGCATGCGCACCAGAGCTCGGCGTGATCAGTCCGCCATCGAGCACATCGATATACCAGCGCAATTCGTTGTACTGCGTACTGTTGCACGTGTCGCCCAATGACAGGCCAAAATCCATTTTATTATTTTGGTGGATCGCATTGATGGTCTGCACCGCAGCATCCAGCACGTGTGTTGTATACGGCATGATCGGTGAATAAATGGAGGTTATGTACTGACCAGTCCGATCTGCTTGTTGCAGATAGATAAACTGAGAGGGAGACTCTTTGTCGGTGATATGGATATCCGTGATCGTAAAAAAGTGGAGGAGTTTCAATTGATGATGCACATCACGATCTACAAAACCGGGCACCATCAAATCATTACGCATCTCCGGCTCAAGCCCTGGGCCATAGGACCATGTACCATATCCATATTTGGAGTATTCAGAGAGTTTTGATAGCTCTTTAGGTATAAGACCGTTGATGTCAGGTTTTGGTGTGACGGTCCTGTCCAGAGTTGTGCTTACTCTGGGGTCAATCGGATACGTTGCAGCAGACGCTGCGTTAAATTTATCTGTTAGATTTTTTGTAAAAGAGATCGAACATGTCCCAAGCATCTGCAAGGCAATTGCCACGCGTTTAATAAAATTTCGGCGCTGCATAGGGGACATATCCTTTTAATCATTTACGATTATTTCCGAGGCTTTTTAGTCTCCGACACCAATACAACTTTACCGCCTAACACTGTCGCAAAAATCGGCACATCCTTGATTTTCAGCGCAGGGACTGTTTGCGGATCATCATCGAGTACCGCAAAGTCAGCGAATTTACCTGCCTCAATCGTACCGACTTTGTCCTCTACACCTAAAGTGTACGCCGCATTGATCGTGATCATTTTCATTGCGTCTGAGACAGGTATCGCCTCCGCAGGAGCCCAGATTTTGCCATCCTTATACACATCATGGCGCGTCACTGCTGACCACACCTCAGTGAGCGGAACAGGGGCAGATACCGGGGCATCGGAGTGGATAGATGTAATGACGCCATTGCGCGTCAGCATCCCGATGCGCGTGGCATAAGACGCGCGATCCATACCGATGGCGCTACTTTCAAGTTTGCCGCGCTCAGAGATATACGACATGTTGGCACTGACCACCGCACCTAAGGCTTTAATTTTTAACACCATCGCGGTCGATGGAATACCAAAATGATCCAGCGTAAAGCGATGGTCAAAACGTGGTTTACCATCGAGCAACAGTTGCAGCGCATTCAAGCTATTTTGATTCCCCACATCGCCATTACTGTGAATATGAATATGAAAGCCCGCATCCCACCAGGGTTTCATGGTGTTGGCAAAGTCCTGTGCAGAAGCAAAGTTAGAAAATCCTTTACTCCCATTGGTATAGCTCGGATGCTCCATGCGCATCGTCTCGGGTAAATAGCCCTCATCGCTATAGAACTTCACGCCCTGGAAAAACAGCCGATCGTTGTCGAGTTTCTTTAAGTTTTGAGCTTCTTCGACAGCCTTATCACCATACTTTTTAACGAAGGGATCGGCGTAAACAACTGGCACAATACGCATTGAGGTCGCAGGCGATGAGGTGTACCACTCCAATGCTTTCGTCTCGGCCTCAATACTTAA
>CAIPID010000060.1 GCA_903865015.1 uncultured beta proteobacterium
AAAATAAGATTGCCTACTTTCGTACCTATGGAGACCTCAATATCCGTCAGATTGATTTAAACAAAGTTGATTTTGCAGGGAAAGTCATTCAGTACGTGCCAATGTCACGTGAGATGACAACTCAAGATATGACTCCGGTTACAAAACTATGAAACATATTTCAACTTTGATGAGCCAGAGTCCCCGCCAATACCACTACGATTAGAAACAATACGGCAGATAAAGATTTCCAAAAAAGTAGTGGATCGCGCTCGATCAAAGCTTGCGTTCGTGTCTCAAGAAACAGCGGATTAGGATTTTCCAGATCAAAAAGAAACTCTGAAATTTCTCCATAGCGCTTAAGTGGATCAGGCGCCAAGGCTTTACGTAAGGTCTCATCAAGCCAGAGTGGGATTTTTTTATTGTGCTCAATCAAAGACTTGTAAGCGAGTTTTTTTTGAGCTTTTTTAGTACTCGTTTTCGGAACCTCGACGCCATACGGAAGATTACCTGAGAGCATTTGATAAGCAATCACGCCTAAAGAAAAAAGATCCGATCGCGTCGTGCCAAGTTCACCCAGGAAATATTCAGGTGCGGCATACTGTGCTGCACCAAGCAAATTAAGTTGTTCGATGGGGGTAGCAACCTCCATGATTCCAGCTACGCGTGTCGCACCAAAATCAATGATTTTGACGGTGCCATTCTGATCGATCATGATGTTGTCAGGTTTGAGATCCTGATGCAACATTTCCAGTCGATGCAGAGCTCGCAGGCCTTTTGCAATTTGTTCGATGATCGCACGCACGGCCTCAATATCTGGCTGAGGATGGTCAATCATCCATTGAGCGAGGGTCTGCCCCTCTATGTATTCCGTTGCCACATAGATGTAATTCCGTTTTCTATTGATGGAACAAGGTTTGAGGACGTGTGCGTTATTAATTCGTCGGGCAATCCACTCCTCCATCAAAAAACGTTCCAGGTAAGCGGGATCGTCCCGCATGCCAATAGTAGGCGTTTTGAGCATCACCTGCTCGCCAGTTTCATCATCAATGGCGAGATACAAGTAGCTACGGCTGCCAATGCGTACTTCCCTGACAATCGTATATCCATCAAACAGCATTCGCGGTTCAAGCTTGGGTGGCAAGGATAAACTCGATATCTGGCGAAACATCTCGCTGGACTCAGGGTCCGGCAACTGATCAATCCGGATGATCTGAACAGTTAAATTATCATCACTACCTTGAGCAAGAGCCTTATCAGCAATGATTTTGGCCGTTATATCCAGGTCAGTCGCTGACAGAAGCGTTGAGATGAGGAATTCAGTCTCAACAAATTCATAAACACCATCTGTGAGCAAAATTAAATAGTCACCCGTTTCAACAGGCACTGTGCGATAGTCAATATTGAGTCTGCCATCTATGCCCAGGGCACGGGCAAGATAACTTTTCTCAGATGAAACCCAGACGCGATGATCTTCAGTGAGCAGTTCAAGTTCACCGTGACTCAATCGATATGCACGCGTATCTCCGACGTGGAAAATATGAGCTGTTGTAGACTTAATGACCGCAGCAGTAAAGGTACAGACATAGCCGCGATCTTTTTCATAACGGTGATTACTCTGCTGTGTCTGCGAAAACAACCAGGAGTTAGTCGCCGCGATCACCTTCTCGGCGGAGGTTTTGACTGACCATGTCTCGGAGGTTGAGTAATAATCCTCAAGAAACCCCGTAACAGCCGACTCGCTCGCCACGTGACTGACGTCGCTCGAGCTGATGCCATCAGCCAGGGCGAGCGCAATTCCCTTTGCGCTGAGCTGTGGCTCATGTGGAATACAGATGCCATGAAAATCCTGATTCGAGTCTTTGCGACCTTTATCAGAAAACTGGCCAGTGGTTACGAGGAGTTGTCTGGTCATCATTATGCAAATTGCCCCAGCAACTCAATGTAGCTGGGGCGAATAATCAACAAGAAGATTACTTGAAACTACGTTTCGGTGCAGTTTTGATATGGGTACTGTAAAGAGTCAGACCAGTAAATGAAAGCCCACCGACTAAATTACCAAGCACCACAGGAATTTCGTTCCAGATAAAGTAATCAAGAATTGAAAATTTACCACCCATCATCAGACCAGATGGAAACAGAAACATATTGACGACAGAGTGTTCGAATGTCATGGCAAAGAACAGCATGATCGGCATCCACATCGCAATCACCTTGCCGGATACGGTGGTAGAAATCATTGCGCCTACAACGCCCGTCGAGACCATCCAGTTACAGAGCATGCCGCGAAAGAAAATGGTGAACCAGCCCATCAAACCGTATTTAGCGTAACCGAGAGTGCGGGCCTCACCGATGCCACCGAGCTTGAGTCCCACATCACTCGGCGCAGTCGTAAATCCATACGTAAAAACAAAAGCCATCATAAAGGCAACGGTTAATGCGCCCAGAAAATTACCTGTAAAAACGACACCCCAGTTTTTAAGTATCGCGCTGATCGTGACGCCAGGACGCTTATCCAGCCAGGCAAGCGGCGTCAGCACAAATACGCCGGTCAACAGGTCAAAGCCCAACAGATAAAGCATGCAGAAGCCTACCGGAAACAGAATCGCGCCGATCAGCGGCGATCCAGTCTGTACCGTAGCCGTCACGGCAAATACCGCGGCCAGGGCAAGGATGGCACCTGCCATATAAGAGCGAATCAACGCATCACGGGTAGCCATGTAAATTTTTGACTCGCCCGCATCGACCATTTTGGTGACGAACTCAGAAGGTAATAAATAAGACATGATGTACTCCTTTAGAGATTAATTAATATTTGGTTTGAAAAAATTTTTTACTGTAAAAAACGGCCCGATACCGAGATCAAGCAGTGGCTCAATCAAAGCGACAAGTAAACCTGTCCGTTTTCAACTTTGACCTGAAACTTGTCACACGATCCAACATCAGGGGCCACGACCTTTCCATCATCCAGACCGATATTCCAGCCATGCAATGGGCACGTGACCCGACGACCATGCACGATGCCCTGCGACAGGGGTCCGTTTTTATGTGGACAATTGTCATGCAGCGCAAACACTTCATCCACGGCATTACGAAAGATAGCGATATCACCACCTGTGGATCTCTGTACGACTCTAGAGCCCAAAGAGGGAATATCTTCCAAGGGACAAATCAATTTCCATGTACTCATCACGATTTCCTTATGTATCAATTATTCGCGGTGATCAGGCTTCGACCATGATCGGGATGAATTGCTTGACTGGCTGCTCCTGTCTGGACGTCTCCCAGGGATCGCGCGCATTTTTCAGTGAATCGATCAATCGGGCATACAGCGCTTTGCGGCCTTCGTTATCCTCGAGCACTTTATTTTTTGCATGCGTCAGCCCGACACGTTCGAGATAATGCGAGGTCCGCTCCAGATACCAACCCTCTTCCCGATAGAGTTGCAGAAACGCGCCAGCGTATTCCATGACTTCTTCGTCCGTTGTGACCTTGCAGAAAAACTGAGCAACCTCTGTCTTGATGCCACCATTGCCACCCACGTAGATTTCAAATCCAGAATCCACACCAATCACACCGACGTCCTTAATTCCTGCTTCCGCACAATTGCGCGGACAACCAGACACAGCAAGTTTGACCTTGTGCGGCGCATACATGTCGAACAACATTTTCTCGAGCTTGATACCAGTATCCATTGAGTGCTGGGTACCAAATCGGCAATGTTCAGCACCCACACAGGTTTTGACTGTACGGATCGATTTTCCATACGCATGACCCGAGACCATTCCCGCAGCATTCAGATCCGACCAGATGGCGGGCAAGTCCTGCTTTTTTATACCAAGCAGATCAATACGCTGCCCGCCGGTCACCTTTACTGTCGGGACGTGATACTTATCGGCTGCATCAGCGATCGCCCGTAATTCAGCAGGTGTGGTCAAGCCCCCCCACATCCTTGGCACGACAGAATACGTGCCATCTTTCTGAATGTTGGCGTGTGCGCGCTCATTAATAAATCGTGATTGCGGATCATCGATCGTCTCGTGCGGAAATGTCGACAGCAAGTAGTAATTGATTGCAGGACGGCATTTATCGCAACCATTCGGCGTCTTCCACTGCATAGCCTGAAAAACAGCCTCTTTGCTCAACAGATGTTGCGTGCGAATCGTCTCACGCACAACTTTATGTGAGTGATCTGTACAGGCGCATACAGGCTTGGTCTCCAGCGTTGCAGGTGTGTAGGCACCACCTACCGTTGAGGCAAGAATTTGTTCCACCAGGCCAGTACACGAGCCGCAAGAAGAAGATGCTTTGGTGTGCTTTCTGACCTCATCAAGGGTAAACAATCCCTTTTCCTTGATCGAGGTAACGATTGTGCCTTTGCAAACGCCATTACAACCGCAGACCTCTGCCGTATCAGGCATTGACGCGGCGACACTTTGTCCTTTATGTCCCGTGTCGCCCAAGTGCGAGTTATTGAACGACTGGCCAAATAAAAGTTGGGTGCGTATCTCGCGGATATCCTGACCGTCTTTCATCAACTGAAAATGCCAACCGCCATCACCCGTATCGCCATACAACACTGCGCCGATCACGCGATCGTTTTTAACGACAATGCGTTTATAGATACCAGCCTGCCTGTCATGCAACAGGATATCTTCTGTATCAGGACCACCGCTAAAGTCGCCTGCGGAAAACACATCGACGCCCGTGACTTTGAGTTTGGTAGACGTCACAGAGCCCTTATATTGCGCGATTCCCAGATGCGCGAGATGGTTCGCACAGACTTTACCCTGCTCGAATAAAGGCGCGACCAAACCATACGCGACGCCACGATGCACGGCACACTCACCCAGTGCATACACACTGGGATCAGTGATGGTTTGTAACGTGTCAGAGACCTGAATTCCCCGCACCCTACCGTTGCCGCAAAACAAACCTGCTTCTTCAGCCAAGACGTAGTTAGGCCGAATACCGGCCGCAACTACCACCAGATCAGCGGGGATTTGCATACCGTCCTTCAATCGTACTGCGCTGACCCTGCGGCCTTCGCCTTCGAGCAATGCTTCCGTGTTGCGTCCGAGCAGAAATTTCATCCCGCGCGACTCGAGTGATGTTTGCAACATATCGGCGGCTACGCGATCAAGCTGACGCTCCATGATCCAATCCGCAAGATGGATGACCGTGACGCTCATACCACGTAACATCAATCCATTTGCCGCCTCTAATCCTAGCAATCCAGCACCAATCACCACCGCATGTTTATATTTTGCGGCCGCCTCGATCATCGCTTGCGTATCCGCGATATCCCGATAGGCCAACACACCATCCAGATCATTACCCGGGATCGGCGGCATAAAGGGGATCGATCCTGTTGCGATCAAGAGCCGGTCATATTCTGCGCAGGTTCCGTCATCAGCAATAACTTGCTTGCGAACACGATCGATTTTTTCTACTTTTTTACCCGCATGCAAAGTTATACCGTTGTCGAGATACCAGTCCAGATCATTGAGCATGAT
>CAIPID010000061.1 GCA_903865015.1 uncultured beta proteobacterium
AGTGCTTTTTCAGCAGTCTGCATATCAGCCAGTGCAAGTTCGGTTTCGATGACCTCAATATCGGCGATCGGATCGACGCGGCCGGCCACGTGAATCACGTTGTCGTCCTCAAAGCAACGCACGACGTTGACAATCGCATTGGTTTCGCGGATGTGCGAGAGGAACTGGTTACCCAGACCCTCACCCTTGCTCGCGCCCGCAACCAAACCGGCGATATCGACAAACTCAACCGTTGCATGCTGGATACGCTCTGGTTTGACAATCGCAGCCAGCGCATCCAGACGTGGATCAGGCACCTCGACGATGCCGACGTTGGGCTCGATCGTGCAAAACGGATAGTTTTCCGCTGCGATACCCGCTTTAGTCAGCGCATTGAATAAAGTCGATTTACCGACGTTGGGCAAACCAACGATGCCACATTGCAGAGCCATGAGAGTCCCGAAAACTTAAAAATATATTGAAATTCAACAAATGAGGGCCGAACTGAAATTCAGCTGTATAGAATATAAGTTTAACCGGTCTGCCGCTCTCGACCTAAACCGACTTTCAGCCCCTACGATGACTCTTGCCGATCTGCTCGCCCGCCCCTTTGGAACCATCCAGGAACTGGTGGCTTTTGCCGCACAACGAAAGCCAGATCACCCGGCGATTATCCTGGATACGGCCAAGTCTAATGCCCTGGGGACAGCGTCATCGCTGGTATCGATCACCTATTCAGCCCTTGATCACCAGATCAACCGTGTAGCGGCCAGTCTGCAACGAGACGGTCTGGTTCAAGGTGATGCGGTTGCGATTTGTGCAGAGACCTCGATCGATTATGTTGCGCTTTTTCTGGGAATATTGCGTGTCGGTGGCCTGGTTGTACCCCTCCCCCCCTCGGCCTCAGCGGAGAATCTGACCGGGATGTTATTGAATTCAAAGGCGAAGTGGTTATTTTTAGATTTAGGGGTAGATCTGATTTGGGGTCTGCCTGCAGCAGCACATCCAAACCTCAAACGTATCTCCTTGGACAGCTCCTCTATTGCCCAGCCCTGGAGTAGTTGGTTGTCTGAGAATGACAAACCGACATCCGTCGACACGCAACCAGCGTGGCCCTTTAATCTGATTTATTCGTCTGGCACGACAGGTGTGCCCAAAGGCATCGTTCAGCCCTGCGCCATGCGCTGGTCACATATCCAGCGCGCGCACCTGAACGGCTATGGCGCGGATACAGTATTGCTGACTGCGACACCACTGTATTCAAACACCACGCTGCCCGCCCTGCTCCCCACGCTTGGCATGGGGGGCACAGCAGTCATGATGGCCAAATTCGATACGCGCAGATACCTGGAGCTGGCTCAACGTTACCGCGTCACCATTACCATCCTTGTACCGGTACAGTATCAGCGACTCATGGACGATCCTAACTTTGACAGCTATGATTTATCCGCATTCAAGGCTAAATTCTCTACCAGCGCGCCTTTTGCGGCCATGCTCAAAGCCGACGTACTCAAGCGCTGGCCGGGTGGCCTCTCAGAGGTGTATGGCATGACCGAAGGCGGCGGACGCTGCCAACTCGACGCGCACGTGCACCCTGACAAACTCCACACCATCGGCAAGCCTTCGAGCGGTGCGGACATTCGTCTGATCGATGAACTTGGCAACGAAGTCGGCCCTGGTGAGGCAGGCGAAATCGTTGGCAACTCGCCCGCGATGATGGAAGGCTATTACGGCCTGCCTGAAAAAACACGCGAAGCGGAATGGTTCGACAAAACAGGTAAACGCTTTATACGTACGGGTGATATTGCACGTTTTGATGAGGACGGTTTTTTAATCTTGTCCGATCGGATTAAAGATATGGTGATCTCTGGTGGATTCAATATTTATCCAAGCGACCTGGAGGAGGCGCTTGACCAGCATCCCGAAGTTAAAGAGTCTGCCGTAGTCGGTGTGCCATCGAGGGAGTGGGGTGAAACGCCAGTTGGCTTTGTGGTGTTAAAACCAGAGGCACGCGTCACAGCCGAAGAGCTACGTATCTGGGTCAATGCGAAACTAGGAAAAACGCAGCGTTTAGCAGACTTGAAATTTATTGAAACTCTGCCGCGCAGTGAAATCGGTAAAGTATTGAAGCGGCAGTTGCGTGAGATGTATAGCGCTTGAACGTGCAGCGGCGGAAAGTTCTGCGGTGACAACCACTTCGCTTAAAAATCAATCGCAAACTGCAAAGCAATAAACGCCACAAGTAAGGGGCCAGCATTGAAAATCCCGTGCAATAGCATGGCGGACACCACGCCTCGCTTAACACGCATCCATCCTAATACCAGACCGGTCACCCATTGTGGTGCGACCAGCACCACCATCATCCACCAGTCGACTTCAACAAAAATAAAATTTTTGATGTGTACTGCGGCAAAACTAAGCGCAACCAAATGAAATACATATGGGAATGCAATGCGATAACGTCTGAGCCACATCCAGGACCAATCACCCGGACCATTTGAGGCACTGCTCGACCACCAGCACAGGGCTATCGTCGCGATCAGCAAACAGCTTGACCACCAGATCATGCCGTTGAGCAATACCACGACTAGCAAAGGTATCATCCAGACAGCTTGCAGCGGTCTGCGCAAGCCAAATCTGAATAACAGCTCCTCCACAATCGGGGCCCAGACAATCGCTTGAAACCAAGGCAGATTATTAACGTTGATACGATGGGTAGCACCGCTCATTTCAAACACGGCAAGAACAATCGGTCCTAGTGCAAAAATATTGATCAGCCACAGCATGCCCGCCCACGCAAGGAGTCTTTTGAAACGAACAGCGGGCATCCAGTCAGCAAGCCAACCTGATATGGATGGGGTATGCGGGAGCGATCGGGAAAGACTTGGGTGCCTGATAAACGACAGGCAGTCACGTAGTTGCGTTTTAAAACTATGCTCCGTGAGATCACGCATCTTGCTCATGCGGGGTTATCACGATGCAGCTGCATCGTTGCGCGCGTGAAGTCACCGGCAATAAACAAGGGCATCACCGAGCGACAGCGTGTGATGGTGGCATCAATTTCAATTTGCTCATCGCGTCTGGGTTGATGCAACACAAAGTCAGCGACCTCTTGTTGCAAGCCTAACGTCCGAGGATGACCAATACCAATTCTTAAACGCCAGAAATTCGGACTGCCCAAGGCTGCCTGAATATCTTTCAGGCCATTGTGCCCAGCGTGTCCGCCTCCCTGCTTAACCTTGACCTGTCCCGGCATCAGATCAAGCTCATCATGCAACACCAGCACGGACTCGGGCGTGAGTTTGTAGAACCTCGCTAAAGCGCCCACGCACTGCCCTGAGCGATTCATATAGGTCTGAGGTTTAGCCAGATATATCTGCTCGGACTGAACGCGGGCCTTAGCCACCATGCCTGAAAATGCTTTTTCAAGTGCGAATGAGCAACGAAAATCGCTAGCCAGCTCATCTGCCAGCCAGAATCCCGCATTGTGGCGGGTCCGCTCGTAATCAGCGCCAGGGTTACCCAGGCCGACAATCAGTTTGATGGATGATATGGACATAACTCGATTAGAAAGTAAAAACCCCACCAGCGCAAAGCATAGTGGGGCATATAACTATTGCTATCCATACAACACCACTGATCAAAAGATCAGTCAGTGCGCCGTATTAGGCAGCAGGTGTGGCAGCAGCGTCGTCAGCAGCACCACCCTTGACAATGGCAGTTGCCAAAGCTGGGTTTGCATCACCACGGTGGGCAACATAACTCACACCTTTAGGCAATGTAATGTCAGCCAGGTGGATTGACTCACCACCAATCAGCTTGGACAGATCGACTTCGATGAACTGTGGCAAGTTAGCTGGCAAGCAAGCAATCTCAAGCTCTGTGAACACGTGCGAAATCAGCGCAGCGCTCAGTTTCACTGCAGGTGAAATATCTGCATTGATAAAGTGCAATGGCACTTTAGTGTGCAAGACTTTGTCAGCATCAACGCGCTGGAAATCAACGTGCATCACGATCTGCTTGTAAGGGTGCCACTGCACTGAACGCAACAGAACTTGATGGCTCTTGCCTTCGAGTTGCATTTCCAGAATAGATGAGTGGAATTGCTCTTTGCGCAATGCGTGATAAATTTCGTTGTGGTCGAGCTCGACATTGACGGGCTTGTCTTTACCACCGTATACGATGGCAGGAATCAGGCTCGCGAGGCGCAGGCGGCGGCTCGCACTCGTTCCCTGTACGCTACGTGGATTTGCATTAAATTTCATGGAAATACTCCAAAATAGACTTTTTAAGTCCGGTTAAAACACCCTCTGACACCAGAGGGTGTGCTTTGAAGATCGCCGCGACCAGCGAGCTTCAAATTCTTTACATTAAGTTGTCACCGTGGTTCTACACACACTAAACAAACTTAATCAACGAACAACGAGCTGACCGATTCAGCATTTGAAATGCGCAGGATGGTTTCACCCAGCAATGGCGCGCATGACAGTTGACGGATTTTGGTGGATGCACGACCTGCCTCCGAGAGAGGGATAGTGTCTGTCACCACCAACTCATCGAGCTCGGAGGTTTCAATTCTTTCGATCGCACCGCCCGACAGCACGGCATGTGTGCAATACGCATACACGGAGCCTGCGCCACGCTCTTTAAGTGCTTGTGCGGCTTTGCAAAGCGTACCAGCGGTATCAACCATGTCATCCATGATCAGGCAGGTACGACCATCTACATCACCAATGATATTCATGACTTCGGAGACATTCGCACGCGGACGGCGTTTGTCAATAATAGCCAGATCGGCTTCGAGTTGTTTAGCCAATGCACGGGCACGCACCACACCACCGATATCCGGTGAGACCACCACGAGATTGGTCAGATTGCGGCGCCAGATATCGCCCAACAGGATCGGACCGGCGTAAATGTTATCAACAGGGATATCAAAAAATCCCTGTATCTGATCGGCATGCAAATCCATGGTCAAGACGCGATCCACTCCAGCAACCTGCAACATATTGGCGACAACCTTGGCGGTAATCGCTACGCGTGCAGAGCGGGGACGACGGTCCTGACGTGCATAACCGAAATAGGGAATTGCAGCAGTAATGCGGCCTGCCGAGGCGCGGCGCAATGCATCGACCATTACCATGACTTCCATGAGGTTGTCGTTGGTCGGGACGCAAGTTGGCTGCAAAACAAATACGTCTTTACCGCGGACGTTTTCGTTGATTTCGACAGAGACTTCACCATCGGAGAAACGTCCAACGGACATTTTCCCAAGGGACATATCGAGATGGTTGACCACATCGACGGCCAGCCGTGTATTGGCTGTACCGGTAAAGATCATAAAACTATCGTTGGCCATGGCAGGGGCAATCACAGACAGTAAAAAGATGTGGAACAAAAAAGCTGCTGAACCAAGGAACCGTGGATTTAAATTTAAATATTTAATTAAAAATAAATTTAAATCTGCTGCGGTTAGTTCAACAGCTTGTGGCGTTAGGGCTGGGGAGGAAGGATTCGAACCTTCGCATGC
>CAIPID010000062.1 GCA_903865015.1 uncultured beta proteobacterium
GCTATACTCTTTGCGAATGATTTAGTTGTCGGATCTTTGCCTCATTTATTTTATTTTTAATTCGAAAGCGCTGTACCTGTGATCGTAAACTTAGTATGAAAAAAATATTTTTTACATTTTTGCTTGCGATCAATCCTCTGTGGGTGATGGCGGCTCAGGTCTGTGAAACGCTCACCGTGACGGGCCCTCCAGTGAGCCCACCAGCCTCATGGATTGAGGATGGCAAACTTACCGGTGCCTCAGTGCGTTACGTTGAAATAATCGCACAGCAGGCAGGCGTTAAAAAAATAGTGTTTAAAGCTTATGCCAATTGGGCCGATGCGCTCAATGCGGCACGTTTAGGCGAGGTCGACGTTATTTTTTCGGCGGCACAATCCGTCACCCGTGCGCGTTACCTGAATTTTATTTCACCACCTTATGCCAGTCAATTTCTATATGCAATCGTCAGAAAAGGTGATAAATTTTCGCTCCTGAGGTATCACGATCTCATCAATCGCAAGGGGGCTGCAGGGGAGCAGGAAAGCTTTGGTCAGAGTACGTTTGGTTTGTTTGTTGAGTCAGAATTAACCCTGGAGCGGGCCCCTAACGTTGGTACTTTATTTGACTGGTTACTTTCGAAAAAAGTAGATTATATTTTGGCATATGAAAATGCCGCATATAACGAAATATTCACGCGTGATCTGACCGATAAGGTTGACATCATATCAACATTCCCTTTTCACACAGATACGTACATCGCATTTTCAAAACGTTCCGATTGTTTTATTGGTCTGGAGCAGGCCTTTTCGACGGCTATAACAAATGATCGCATTAAAAAGCATACATACTTTCATCTCATGAACAAGTATCGAGATCTTTTTAACTCAAATCACTAGTTGCTTAGACTTGCACAATTCATGTAATAAAAAAGGGGCAGGTAATGAACAACGGTATGAGCACGGCTGGCGCATCCTACGTTCATGCATTCCGGCCTAGTGAATATACGACTGCGCTTTTAAGAGCAATAGAAACGGACTGTCTGGCGCTGGGAAACGGGCGTGTACTTGATATGGGCGTAGGGAGTGGTTTGTTGCTGGCCGGACTTATACATGCCGGTGCCACGCAGGCTTGGGGTGTGGATATCGATCCTGCCGCAATCGAAGCGTCTCAATCACTACTTGCGCCCGTTACGCATGGACGGACTTGCAGACTGATTCTTGGTGATATGTGGGACGCTGTGCCTGACGCGGCGCAGTTTGATGTCATCGTCGCCAATCTGCCACATTTTCCTGCCAATGTTAGCTATGCAGACCGACCTAAAAACTGGACGGGCGGGGATGGGCGCAATACGATTGATCGTTTTTTGAAGGGACTGCCAGATCATCTGGCCGATTCAGGGACCGCCTACTTTACACATCACGATCTGATTGGCTTCGATCATACGGTCAAGCTGGTCGAGTCGCTGGGGCTGCGTTGTAGCACAGTGACGCAGTGGACCGTTTTCGAGCCTCCTGAACGAATGGAGGCTGTCAGTGCGCAAACACGCGCGCTTGCTGAAAAATCCACTCACTATTATGGTGGCTATGCGTTTGTGACTGCGCGGATCATTAAGATTCAGTGGGCTCATACTTTAAACGCGTAATGTACGAGCAGCCGCTGTTTTTTTTTCGCAGTGTTATGTTTTGCCTGTGCGCCTTGCTCTTTGTGCCCAAGCCTGCCACCGGTGTGACTGGTGGTGCGTTAACTGATCAATTGATCGCTTCAACAACCGCTCGCGGTTGTACTAAGCCGGTTGATGCGTTATCAAAAATTATATGCGATGGTTCCATTCAAATCGGTGTTCGAACGAATTACAAATCTTTTGGCGAGTTAGTCGGTGGTTTAAATACCGGATTTGAGATTGATCTGGCTCGCCTGATTGCAAATCGCTTGGGTGTAAATGCGATCCTCGTTCCCGTTTCAGTCACCAACCGCATCGAAAAATTGCTTGATGGACAGATCGATATGGTGCTTGCGACCATGGCGCACACGGTCGAACGTGAGCAGGTGATCCACTTTATCAGGCCGCATTATTTTTCCTCTCCAACAGCGATTGTTGGTCTGAAACAGGATCGCATTAAAGACTGGCAAGATCTTTCGGGTAAAACGATTTGCGTGCCTCTCGGTAACTATTCGAATATTATTTTTTTGCAGCATCAAGTCAGGTTAATGATTTTTGATGATGCAAACCGCATGATCGATGCGATTAAATTTGGTGCCTGCTCCTTAATCGCCCATGACAGCTCCTTCTTGCTCGCCAATGTTACGGGACCTGATGCCCCTGTGGAACTGAGCAAGCGCTTTGAGCAAAAGTTTTCCTTCAATGATGTAGGGTGGGGGATCGGTATTCGACAAAACGAGCGTGATAGTCTGGGTAAAGCGCTTAGTCTGATTCTTGTTGATCTGCATCAATCAGGATTGTTGCTCAAACTCGCGAGCGATCATCGCCTGAATCTCGATTTTCTCGCCGATCAGCGACTGCTATGGTCGGGTGCTGATTGCCTCGGTCGGGATGGAGAATTAACGAGAACTTGTTTGCTCGAACCTGCCTCGCTTGCAGACACTGCCAGTTTGATCGCCAAGCCAGTTAAACAATTTGAACAATGGATTCATGCGATGACAGGATGGTCATTACGATTACCCATGCTGACAGGTCAAACTGCCTACGAGATGTTGCGCAAAGGTATGCTTTTATCCATAGTTTTAGTCACGTCATCTATTTTTTCCACGTTGCTGTTGGCATTTCTTTTCTTCAGAATGCTGAGCGCCCGATCTTTTATCCTCCGTTTGTTAGGTCGTGCTTTGACGGTTTTCATGATCAACAGCCCACTCATTCTGTTGTTGGTTCTTGGCTATTTAGTGGTGACCTACGCACTTCCTTATAGCGCCACCTATGCATTATTGACAGCTGTTCTTGTGATCGGCTTGAGTAACGGCGCGAATGGCGGCCTGGCTTTGTATGAGGCGTCTAAGCAATGCAGTCCTTCTCGGGCGCTTAGGCAGATTGTTGTGTTGGCATCCATCCAACTACGCGCTTGTCTGATCAATGCGGCAAAGGCTAGCCCCGTGGCTGCGTTCGTTGGTGTACCTGAATTGTTGGCGGTCTTGACAGACATCACCTCTTTTACGGGTGAGCGCATGACAACCTATCTAATGCTTTCATTATTTTATTTAATTGTTGTGCAAACAGTCGTCGTCGTAAGTCATCAAATTCTCAAAAGGCTAGCAGTATGAGCCTGAAA
>CAIPID010000063.1 GCA_903865015.1 uncultured beta proteobacterium
CACCCGTGTGCGAAACTGCGGCTTTAGCACCTGCCTCGGATTTGCCGATCTTGAAAGCAACGATCGGTTTACCCGCTGCGGCAGCACGTAAAGCAGCCTGACGAAACCTATCTGTATCGCGCACGGCCTCGACATATAAAGCAATGACCTTGGTCGCCTCATCCTCGACTAACCAGTCGATAAAATCAGCAAGCTCAAGATCAACTTCGTTACTGGTCGAGACGAGCTTGGACAACCCGATGCCACGCGCGGCAGCACGCGACAACAGTGAGCCCAGAATCCCGCCACTCTGAGAGACAACCCCGATAGCACCGGATGGAAAGTGATCCATTTCCAAAGCACCAGAAGCGGACAGCACAATGCCATCGGTAATATTGACCAGGCCAATCGTATTGGGGCCCAGGATACGCATGCTGCCAGCAGCTTCGATCAACTCAGCCTGACGCCGTGCACCCTCCTCGCCTACTTCGGTATAGCCACTCGCTAAAACGATCGCAGCCGAGCATCCCAGTTTTGCCAAGTCCCTGACTGCCTGATGAGCACGCTCAGCTCCCAGCAATACTACGCCGACATCTGGCACCGCAGGGAGTGAAGCGATGTCTGGATAACAAGTCAGTCCACAAATCTCGGAGGCTTTAGGATTAACGGGATACACCTCACCCTCAAAACCGTGTTTAAGCAAATAAGAAACAGGCCGGCCAGCTGTTTTGGTCGTATCTGCTGAAGCACCAATCACAGCAACACGCTGCGGCCTCATTAGGCGGGAAATTGCATTCATTACGATTCAAGCCTTTTTGCTATTGGTTTCGAGAAAGGCCATCACCGCATTGCGATGCTCCGTACTTGTATAGCAAATACCTTGCGCCTGGCTGCCTTGGGCAAAGACCTGATGCGCGGTTGATTCATAGGACTGATTCAAAATGGTTTTTGAAAGTGCCAACGCAGTACCCGACCCTTTACTTAACTCCCGCGCCCACGCCTGGGCATCGGCCACCAAGTCAGCGCTTGTTGATTTCCGATCAAGGATACCCAAAGACAAGGCCTCATCCGCATCAACTTTGCGACCCGAAAAAATAAGTTGCTTGGCCATCGACAAGCTCACGCGACGCGGCAACAAATACATACCGCCACCGTCAGGAATAATCCCGCGATTGATATAGGACCAGGTGAAATTCGCATACTCACTACCGATCAGAAAATCGCAGGCGAGCGCCGTGTCAGCGCCTAAACCCGAGGCCGCACCATTGACAGCAGCAATCGTAGGCTTTGGCATATTGTGCAACAACGTTTGTGTATGGTGCACGCGCTGCTGTCGGTGCCAGCCATTGAAAGCAATTTCACCAGTTGGTGCACTCATGCGCTTTTCCATGCCTGCGATATCACCACCAGCACAAAAACCTTTACCGGCACCGGTAATCACCAGCGCACGGATACCCTTATCAGCAGAAATATGCTCCAGCGCGTGAATGAATTCAGTACGCATATCATCGCTCATCGCATTGCGTTTCTCTGGACGATTAAAAGTGATGGTGGCAATCGAAGATTGGACATCCATCTGAATCAATTGGTATTCCATTGCATTATCCTGAATAAGTTTTATTGGAGTTGAATTTTGTTTTCGGTAATGATTTTTTTCCAGCGTGCTTGCTCGCCCTGCACATAGGACTGAAGCTCAGAGGGCAGGCCGACCACAATCGTGAGGCCCTCGTATTCGACCTTCTTTACAAAATCGGGATTTTTAACCGCATCGGAGATTGCGGAGCTAAGCGTTGCAATCAGATCTTTCGGCGTTCCGGCGGGGGCATATACGCCATACCAGCTTTCAACTGCATAACCGGGAATAGATGCATTGACAGTTGGCACACCTTTAAAGGCAGGCGAAGCTATCGCGCTTGTGACCGCTATGGCGCGTAATTTTCCACTTGCCATCAAGGGTGAAACAGCCGCAGCCGTTCCAAAAAAAAGATCTACCTGACCGCCCAGCAAATCTGTCATCGCCGGACCTGCGCCACGATAAGGAATGTGTGTCAATTCTACTTTTGCAAGGTTCACAAACATTTCACCAGCGAGATGCGCCGATGTGCCGTTACCCTGAGAGGCATAGGTTAGCGAACCAGGCTTTAATCTAGCCGCGGCAATCACCTCCTCTACGGTTTTGAATGGGCTTTCTGTTCTGACGGCCAATACGTTGGGCCCACGCGCGACCAGAGCAACGGGCGAGAACGAAAGATCATTGTCATAGGGCAATTTAGATTGCAGGCTTGGGTTAACTGCATGCGCAAAGGTTGCCATCACCAGCGTATAACCATCAGGAGCACTCCTGGCTACTGCATCCATACCGATTACTGTCCCGGCACCTGGTTTA
>CAIPID010000064.1 GCA_903865015.1 uncultured beta proteobacterium
CCGATCTACCACAACATCAGCGGTTTTAACCAGACGCATCATGATTTCGAGTGCGCCTGGCTTTTTCAGATTCAACGTCAATGAGCGCTTATTGCGATTCAGGTTCTGAAAATCGCCACCCTCGCGGTTGGCGGCAAACATGCCTTCATTGGGGTCCACGCCTTTTGGCGGCTCAATGCGAATGACATCGGCGCCAAAATCAGCCAGGATGCGAACGCAGTTAGGACCCGCACGGACACGCGACATGTCAAGTACGCGAAGGTTAGAGAGTGCTGAAGAAGCCTGAATTTTTGACATTTTGTATATTTTTCAATTGGTTAACTAGTCCGACCCGACTTTTATGTAAATTTAATTGCGTCAGGTGGTTTGATGGATGTTTTATATGTTGCTTTAGGGGTTTTTGCAAGAGATACTCACACAGCCACTCAGGTATAACAGTAAAAACTAAATAAACAGACAACAATTCAAGGAATTTTCATGGCTGAGCTGATCGTTGAAAAAAAGGGTTCTGTGGGATACATCACTTTCTCAAACCCAACAAAAATGAATGCAATGACCGTGCAGATGTGGGCAGGCGTTCCCAAGGCAATCAGTGCGTTCGATGCTGATCCTGATGTCCGTGTCATTGTCGTTGCAGGTGATGGGGAGAAAGCTTTTATCTCTGGAGCAGATATTTCGCAATTCAACGAATTGCGTGCCTCTCAGGACGCACAAGAACAATATGAGATTGCTGTCTCGGGTGCGATGAATGCCCCCGTGAATTGCTCCAAACCGGTGATTGCGAAAATCCGCGGTTTTTGTTTTGGTGGCGGCCTGGGGATGGCCGCTGCGTGTGATATCCGCATTTGTACCGACGACGCGACTTTCAGAATGCCTGCCGCGCGATTGGGTTTGGGCTACGGTCATAAAGGAATTAAAAGATTTACAGACATTATTGGTCTGGCTAATGCGACCGATATTTTCGCAACTGCGCGCCGTTTTGATGCAACTGATGCTTTGCGTATGGGCTTTGTCAGTAAAGTCTGCGCAGCAGGTGAGTTCGATGCAACCATTGATCTGTACACCAAAATGATCTCTGAAAATGCGCCGTTGACCGTTGCCGCAGCTAAATACAATATCAGACAAGTCTGTGCACATCCTGACGAACAGGATATCGACGGCGCAGTGCGTATGGTTGAAAAGTGTTTTGCAAGCGATGATTTCAAAGAAGGGCGCGCGGCTTTCCTGGAAAAGCGTCAAGCGCAATTCAAGGGACGCTAAATAATGAAAGCTCCCTATGCAGTCTATGTAACCAAACTCGGTGGGCCTGAAGTCTTACAGGCGCTGCCGATTGATATGCCAGTGGCAAAGCCCAATGAGGTCGTGATTGCGCACACCGCGATTGCAGTGAATTTTGTGGATGTCTACTTGCGCGCAGGTCAACCACACTCACATAATCCTGAGCCACCGTTCATACCGGGTGTCAGTGCGGTGGGACGCGTCGTGGAGGTTGGTTCCTCGGTAAAGGACTTGGCTGTAGGCGACCTGATTACTTATACCAATGCGGGTGTCGGAAGTTATTGCACCCATGTTGCCCTACCTGCGGATAGAGCTATTCCGGTTCCCGCAGGTATCAGTGCAGAGCGTGTTGCCGCAGGGATTGTACGGGCATTGACTTCGCAATACTTGCTCAAGCAAATGTATCCGTTTAAAGCTGGCGATACGGTGCTGATTCATGCTGCTGCGGGTGGTGTGGGACAGATACTGACGCAATGGGCCAAACGCCTTGGCTTGCGCGTGATTGCTACAGCCGGGAGTGATAAGAAAGTCAAGATCGCGCTTGAGCTGGGTGCGGATTATGCAATCAACTACTCGACGCAAGATTTCGTCACAGAGGTAAAACGCATCACGAACAATGAAGGCGTATGCGTGGTCTTTGATTCGGTGGGGAAAACGAC
>CAIPID010000065.1 GCA_903865015.1 uncultured beta proteobacterium
ACACTAGACCATGATTGACTGAGTGCATCTGCAACGCATGCGTTATTCATGTCGTCTTAACGCTCGTCTAAGCACTTTACCTACATTACTTTTTGGGAGTTCCTCGCAAAAAACAATCGTCCGAGGACATTTATATCGGGCTAGCTGCAACATGCACCACTCTATGATGTCGAGCTCTGTTAATTCGGGAGATTTCTTCACAACGAACAGCTTGACCGCTTCGCCTGAGTGCTCATCAGGCATACCAATGGCCGCACATTCAACCACATCCGCATGTTCTGTCACCACGGCTTCGATTTCGCTCGGGTAAACATTAAAGCCAGACACCAGAATCATGTCTTTTTTGCGATCTGCGATAAAAACAAAACCTTTCTCATCCATCCAGCCAATATCACCCGTGAGGAAAAAACCATCTGGACGCAGCGCTTGAAGTGTTTCGCTCGGGGCTTGCCAATAACCAGACATGACCTGCGGACCGCGCACCGCTATTTCCCCGTGAATCCCACACGCTACGGCTTGGCCCTGAGGATCCAAAATAACAATGTCCGTTGAGGGTAAGGGAAGTCCAACACTTCCAGAAAAAAACTGTCCATTTGTGGGATTTGCCGACACGACCGGTGAGCACTCGGACAGGCCATAGCCCTCGATCAACGGGCGTCCCGTCACTTTGGCCCATTGCTCAGCCACAGTTGGCTGCAAAGCCATACCGCCGCCAAACACAAGCCTGAGCGCAGAAAAATCCAGCCGGGTGAATTCCGGCTCCTGCAGCAAAGAATTAAATAAAGTATTGACCCCGGGAAATATATTCACAGGATGCTTGCGCCATATATGAACGATCGCTTTGCGATCCCGCGGATTAATCACCAGGAGATTTTTCATGCCCGTATGCATGCCATACAACGCGCACAAGGTCATGGCAAAAACATGATAGAGCGGCAGCGCTATGACATGCCGAAGCGCCGGCAGCGCAACCTGATGGATCTGCAATATATTCGCAACCAGATTGCCATGGGTCAGCATCGCTCCTTTGGGTATACCCGTCGTGCCGCCGGTATATTGCAATACGGCTAAATCGCTCAGGCTCAGCTCAGGTGGCTCCCAGGGCAATGCCTGCGCACGCTTGAGCAGTTTGCCCCAGCGCAGCGCACCAGCCAGGTGCCATGTGGGAACGATTTTTTTTACAAAACGTGCAACAAAATTCACCATTACGCCTTTTAAGGCCCCAAGCATATCGCCCGGGGCCACCACAACACGGTGTACTAATGCATCGCAGCCTTCGATTTTTTGAAGAACATGGGCAAAACTCTCAAACACCACAATCACACTCGCACCACTGTCTTTCATCTGCAATTGCAATTCACGTGGCGTATATAAAGGATTCACGTTGACAACAACGCCCCCTGCGCGAAGCGTACCAAGCAAAGCAACCATGTAAGCAGACACATTTGGCATCATCAGGGCAACCCGAAAGCCCCGTGGCAAATCCAATGACTGAAGCCATTTAGCAAATAACAGGGCATCTCGATCGAGCTCTGCATAGCGTATTGACACATCAAAGCTAACACTCGCGACACGTCGGGCATGCTTTTTGCATGCCTGATCCAGCAGATCGACCAAAGAGTCATATCCACCTGTATCAATCTGGGCCGGCATGCCCTCGGGATAACTTTCGTGCCAGGGTTTATGCGTCATCTGATCAGTTTTAGGGTTATTTCCGATAAAAACATTTTTTAATTGATAATACCTTCAGTATTCTTTTATGGATCAACTATACAAATGAAGCTCCTTGAACCTTTTCTGAATTGGCAAGCTGAAATGCAGGCGGTACGCCGCGACATTCATGCTCACCCGGAATTGTCCTACCAGGAGCTACGCACCGCAGATCTGGTTGCGACATCTCTCGAAAAATGGGGAGTCACCGTGCACCGCGGATTAGCGGGTACAGGCATCGTTGGCGAAATCAAAGGTACACCTACAGGGAGCAACCCACTGAGCTCACGCGCACTTGGTCTGCGTGCAGACCTGGACGCCTTGCCTATGCAGGAACTTAATACCTTTGCTCACGCCAGTCAGCACGAAGGAAAAATGCACGGCTGTGGCCATGACGGCCACACCGCCATGCTGCTCAATGCAGCGCACTACCTTGCAGAACACAGGGACTTCGATGGTACGGTCTATGTGATTTTCCAGCCTGCCGAAGAAGGTGGCGCAGGTGCCAAACAAATGATCGATGACGGATTGTTCCAAAAATTTCCTATGCAAGCTGTATTTGGAATGCACAACTGGCCAGGCATGGCGGTCGGGCAGTTCGGAGTCACGGCCGGGCCGATCATGGCTTCTAGCAATGAGTTTTGCATCACAATCCGCGGCAAGGGTGCGCATGGTGGCATGCCTCACCTCGGAGTCGACCCGGTCATGACTGCCGTACAGATCGCACAATCACTTCAGACTGTTATTAGTCGTAATCGTCATCCCCTCGAGGCAGCGGTCCTGAGCATTACACAGATTCATGCCGGCAGCGCAGACAACGTCATCCCTACCGAGGCAATCATGCGCGGCACCGTTCGCACATTTACCCTAGAAACGCTCGATCTGATCGAAAAACGTATGGGTGAAATCATCGAACATACCGCCACCGCGATGGGAGCAACCGCTGAATTTTCATTCATCCGCAGTTACCCGCCGACGATTAACGATGCGACAGAAGCCGCATTTTGCGCACAGGTGATGAAAGAAATTGTCGGCGCTGAAAACGTTGACGATCACGTGGTGCCGACCATGGGCGCGGAGGATTTCGCCTACATGCTTCAGGAAATCCCGGGATGTTATGTATGGATAGGCAATGGCACAGGGACGCACCGCGAAGCAGGTCACGGCCTGGGACCCTGCATGCTGCATAACGGCTCTTATGACTTTAACGACGAACTGCTGCCGCTCGGTGCGACATACTGGGCAAAATTGGCGCAAGACTGGTTTAAAAGGTAGTATCTCGGTCATTCCTTAATTACCGAGGGTTATTTACTTATGTCCACCCCAAGCACTTCCAGCCCATCCGCCTGGCGTGACAAAGTAAATGGCATGTTATTTGTAGGGCTGCTTGCCGCAGCGGTCGTACAGCTTGCAGCCATCCCTGGTGTCAAAGCACTGGGATTGAGCCCTCTTGTTGTCGGAATCGTCTGTGGCATGCTCTATGGCAACTTTCTGCGCGGCACGATGCCCGCGGACTGGGGTGTAGGTGTCAACTGGACTGCGCGTCGTTTATTGCGCATCGCAGTTGCATTCTATGGCCTGAACATCAGCGTTCAACAAATCGCCGAAGTTGGATTGCCCGGGCTAGTGGTTTCGTTCGGTGTAGTGATGTCAGTGTTACTGGTTGGCACATTCATCGGCATACGGATACTCAAGCTTGATCGCGATACAGCTATTCTGACCGCAGCCGGCAGCGCGATATGTGGCGCGGCCGCAGTCCTCGCTTTTGAGTCCACGCTCAAGGCCGCTCCCCATAAAAGTGCCGTCGCCGTTGCAACGGTGGTGCTATTTGGCACCATTTCGATGTTTTTGTACCCCCTGGCCTACCAGCTTGGATGGATTGACCTCGACCCCAGAGCATTCGGTATTTTTCTAGGTGGAACAGTGCATGAAGTCGCTCAGGTCGTAGGTTCCGCAAGCAATATTGGTCCGGAGACGACTGAAGTCGCTACCATTGTCAAAATGACCCGCGTTGCATTCCTGGTGCCTTTGCTGATTATTCTGGGAATCTGGCTCCAGCGATCTGCCAATATGACCCGCGCACCGGGCGAAGCAAAGCCTAAACTACCCATTCCGTGGTTTGCGATTTTCTTTCTCGTATTCGCATTGATTAATTCAGCAAACATCATTCCAACAAACGTTCTGCAAACGATCCGTTCACTTGATATCTTTGCGCTGACCATGGCCATGACGGCCCTAGGCATCGAAACGCATTTTTCAAAAATGCGTCAGGCAGGTCCTAAAGTCCTACTATTAGCCTTCATACTGTTTGTGATGTTGGCCTTTGGTGGCTACGCACTCGTTAAGTTTGCAATTTAGTTGCCAGCCTGAACACGGGCCGAGCGTTTTTCCTGCATAATCAGGCAACGCCCCACGTTTGACCGATTTGGTAAGTCATGACGCAAATCACACCAGAAACACCTGCGTCGATTCGCAGGCTCGACCCTGAAGATGCCCAGCAAGCTCTTGCCCAAGTGCAAGAGCTGCTGCATCGTCACGAGCTTGTCGAAAATCTGGTGCATCGCCAAGAACAAGGCGATGATCGGGCATTACTGGTCGAGGGCTTGCTACAGCGTCAGCACGAAGCTGAGCTCAAAGAACTAGTCAACGATCTGCATCCGGCCGATATCGCGTTTATTCTGGAGTCTCTGCCCAACGCAGAGCGACAACTCATCTGGCGCTTGGTCAGTGCCGAGCATGATGCTGACGTTTTGCTCGAGGTCGATGACTGGGTCCGGGAGTCGCTCATTGAGGCAATGGATCGTCAGGATCTGGTCGCTGCAACCGAAGGCATGGATGCCGACGAGTTAGCCGACCTCGCACCCGACCTGCCTCCAGACGTCGTTGCTGAGGTCCAGAAAGGCCTGACCATCGAAGAGCGCGCCAGACTGATTGAGGCGATGGGATACCCTGACGATAGTGTCGGTGGCATCATGGACTTTGAGATGGTGCGCGTGCGTGATGACGTATCGCTCGAAGTTGTGCTGCGCTATCTCAGGCACCTGCCTGAGCTGCCTGACCACACGGATCAGATTTTTGTCGTGGACCGCAACGACAAACTGCTCGGGACGCTGACCCTGTCGTCACTGCTGGTCAACGAGCCAGAGACCGAGGTTCGTGCGGTCATGGGGACCGACTACCTGTCTCTCAGCCCTCTGGATTCGGACTCTGACGCAGCCGGCGCTTTTGA
>CAIPID010000066.1 GCA_903865015.1 uncultured beta proteobacterium
ATAACCTCTATGCGATGGCAGAGCTCAAGGTGCCAATCATTTCCACCATTATTGGTGAGGGTGGTTCAGGTGGCGCCCTGGCGATTGCGGTAGGTAACGTTGTGCTGATGTTGCAGTACTCGACCTATGCTGTGATTTCCCCCGAAGGTTGCGCCTCAATCTTGTGGCGCAGCGCGGACAAAGTCTCTGAGGCAGCGGCCGCCCTAGCGATCACCGCGCCGAGTTTGAAAGAATTTGGTTTGATTGACCGCGTCGTCAATGAGCCCATTGGTGGTGCGCACCGCGATCCACGCGTGATGGCGCGACTGCTGCGTCGCTCGCTTGGTGATGCCCTGCGCCAACTGCAGGGGATGACACCAAAAGAGCTGATTGATCATCGTGTTGAGCGACTGTTGTCTTATGGTCGCTTTCAGGAAGTCAAAGCGTAATGGGGGCGGGTGCATAACGATCTCGCAGCGCGTCTGACTCTCACCGACATAAAGCCCTTTTGTGACTGACGCATTGACCCCGGCACTGACGCAAGCACAGTCGCAAGCATTGATGCAAGCGCTAAAGAGTGCGCTCAATGCGATTCCAGAAAGCGCACCCGTTGCGGTTGCACTGAGTGGGGGCGCTGACTCGGCGGCAATGGCCATCGCGGCTGCCCGTGTTTGTCAGGCAGTTTCCAGACCCCTTCATTTTTTTCATGTCCATCATGGTTTGTTTGCGCAAGCCGATGTCTGGGTCGAGCAGGTGCGTGCGCTCGCCGATCTGCTCAACACTCCTTTGCTTGTAGAGTATGTCGAGGTTGCTCAAGACTCAGGATTAGGCATTGAGGGTGCTGCGCGTGAGTCGCGCTATGCCGCACTGATTGCGATGGCTGAGAAACAACAAACCCAGGCCTTGTTGCTCGCCCATCATCGCCAGGATCAGGCCGAAACAGTGTTGCTGCGGTTATTGCGTGGTGCAGGCGTGCAAGGTCTTGCAGCCATGCAGGCCGATATTGAAAGACAGGGTCTGAGAATGTTGCGTCCCTTTCTCGATATCGATCGGGATGACTTGCTTGCTTTTGTTGCTGCGTTCACACAACAAACAGGCTGGTTACCAGTACAGGATCCCAGTAATACCGACCCAAAGTACGCTCGAGGTGCTTTTCGCTCCGGTTTGATTCCTGTTTTGCAGGCACATTGGCCAGCATGGCAGCAAACCCTCACGCGTCATGCCAGACATGCTGCAGAGACTGTTGAAATCCTTGAAGAAGTTGCGGCGAGTGATCTGGCGGCACTGGATCCAGACCCACTTGATCAAAGTTTTAGCCTTAAACTCTGGCGCGAGCTGACTCATGCACGTCAAGCCCTGGTCCTCAGATACTGGCTGCAGCAGCAGGGTATCGCCATGCCGGGAGATCGCAGACTGGCTGATTTATTACGCCAGCTCAGGCAACTGCATGCTCTGGGTCATGACCGGGATTTGCTCTGGCAGCATGGCCAGACCGAGCTCCGATGCCGTCAGGGCAGGGTGTTGCTTGCTGC
>CAIPID010000067.1 GCA_903865015.1 uncultured beta proteobacterium
GTAATGTGGCAAGCATAACGTTTCATCATGACTGTTTGTGTCAACCAAACCTTACCGAGTCCCTCGGTTAAAGCATCCATATCGTGATCAGGACAAAGTACTTTTAAAAAACCAAAATCTCCTTCTATCGCTGTATCTGGGCCAGTAAAACCCGCGGAAGCCAAACTCGCTGCTAATACACCGGACTCTGCCGCACGTCCGAGGTGCAAGCGTTTCACCATTGCACCGGTTCCCGACTTGGCAAACTCTAATAATCCACTCGCAGTTGAAGCTGCGATACCTAATGCATTGCGCGTTTGTTCTGGATTCAAGCCCATAAGTTTTGCGCAAGCAACCGCGGCACCAAACGGACCAGTAGTACCCGGCGCATGAAAGCCGTTTTTTTCCTGGCTGTGTCGTGTCGCACGACCAATTCGCAACATGACCTCAACGCCGGCAACAAAGGCAGTAATAATTTGTTGACCCGATGCGTGACGATCCTGCGCCACCGCTAAAGCCGCATTAAATGCCGTCGCGCCTGGATGACAACCAGTATTGGGTTTCGTCAGATTATCAAGTTCAAATGCATGCGCAAAGGCACCGTTGCATAAAGCCGCAGATGGCGCATGAACAAGCGCCTCAGGCATGCCGAGGATCTTGGATCGTCCCCCTGCGCCGTTGGCCATAGCATAGGCGGCAATCATTTTGCTCCAGGGCAACGATGCGCCGAAGGTCGTGGTTGCCACTGTATCTGTGATGGCATTTTTTGCTATCAAAATAATCTCAGTCGGGATTTCTTCAAATCGCAATCCAGCGGCAAACTCAGCTAAGACCTTGGTCTGCTCGGCTGCTTTACCTTTGGGACCATTTCCGTGCGCATCTCCTGCATACACATTTGAAATCGTCGCCGCTGTTGCTCCCGCCACAATAAGTTGCGGTGCAGCATGACTTGCTCCTGCTGTCGCTGCCAGTCCCTTTAAAAAATTTCTGCGGTCTGTGATTTTCATACGCGATGTCTCCATATTATGAGATTTATGGCATACATTAACCCAAGCGTATTGATCTTGCATCGAATTAGAAAAATGGAGACTTAAGCATGTTACGTCGGGATTTCATCGCTACCCTGGGAGCGTTTACAACTATTTCTGCATTTGGTCAGACCGTCTCTGGCACTGAAAAATTACCGCCCACTATTGCGCAACAACTCGCATCGTATGCCCACAACTTACGGTATGAAGATCTGGATCCAGCAACGATCGAGGCAGTGAAAGGTCATTTGATAGATGCCATCGGTTGTGCGGTAGCGGCCTGGGAAGAAAAGCCTGTTCAAATCACGCGACAAGTTGCACTGAATGATGCGCCCGCTAATTTGTCACGCGGCGCCACCGTCATCGGTACGAACAAAAAAACCTCAATCGAGCTAGCAACATTTACCAACTCAGCCGCTGTCAGGCAACTTGACCTCAATGACATCTATATCGGTAAAGAAATCGGTCATCCAAGCGACAACATTCCTGCCTGTTTGGCTGTTGCACAGGCGGAGCATGCTTCAGGTAAAGATTTAGTTTTGGCGATCGCGCTAATGTATGAAATCAATTGTCGCTTGCTTGATACCGCGCAGATCAATATGCGTGGCTGGGATCACACTTGTTTTAGCCCTCCCGCTGTTGCTCTGGCAGCTGGAAAACTGATGAAACTGTCTCAACCTCAAATGGTAGAGGCGGTCAATTTATCGATCATCGGGCATCTCGGACTCAATCAGACGCGGATTCAGGATATCTCAAACTGGAAAGGCATTGCGGCAGCCGACGTCGCTCGCAATGCCGTATTTGCAACCGCCTTGGCGCGCGCGGGTATGACGGGTCCTTCTCCAATTTTTGAAGGACGCGCAGGATTTTTTAAACAAGTCTCCGGAGTATTTAAGTTAGACACGACAAATTTCGGCACAGCGGGCAAACGGTTTCTGATTCATGATTGTTCTCAGAAATTTTATCCTGCGCAGGGACTCACTCAAACAGCTATCGTTGCCGCGATCGATGTTGCACGGCAAGTGGGAGATCTTAAAAAAATAAAAGCTGTCGAAATTCGCACATCAGAAGATGGCGTCGACAAATCCGGAAAAGATCCACAAAAATGGAAACCAGAAACAAGTGAGACAGCCGACCATAGCCTGCCTTACATCGTGGCCAAAGCAATGTTCGACAAGGATATTGGAATTCATAGCTACTCATTAAAAGCGATCCGCGATCCTGCTTTACTGGCCTTTATGCAACAAATCACTGTTGTAGCGGATCCGGACCTTAGCGCCATATATCCAAAATATTATGCAACAACGATCGTTGCTATCCTGGCAGATGGCAGCCAGATTAGTAAACGTGTTGATGATATTCCTGGCTTTGCAACGCGACCGATGACACGCAAGGATTACGATAATAAGTTTAGTAAATATGCAAAGGAAACCCTTTCAGCTGCTCAAATGAATAGCCTGCTTGATACCGTGTGGAGTCTGGATCAGCACAAGGGAGTGGAGACTATTTTTAAGCCACTGATCGCTCAAACAAAACAAGCCAGAGTAGTTAAATGAGCAATCTTGTATATCGAGCAGTCAGTGTTGTGGGCATTGCACAGATTGTCTCGTATGCAGCCGCTAATTACTTACCTGCAGTGATCGCTACGCCTGCGAGTATAGAACTAGGCTTTTCAAGTACAACGATATTCGCAGGCTTCTCACTAGCGCTTGCGATCGCCGGGCTCTGTGGTCCTTTCACAGGGAAGCTGGTCGATGCTATAGGCGGGAGACCTGTTCTAATCTTATCCAACATTATCTTTGCAGCAGGTTTCACCTTGCTCGGATTCGCTCAGGGTCTGACACTGCTCTTGACGGCCTATGCGATCATTGGTCTGGGCATGGCTGCAGGGCTCTTTGAGGTCGCGTTTGCTTCGATTGTGCGCATATTTGGTAAAAATTCCCGCAATGCAATTACGGGGGTTTCACTGCTCGCTGGTTTCGCAAGCGTGGCAGGCTGGACGTTATCAGTCTATGTACAAGATCGCTATGGCTGGCGAGGTGTCTGCTGGTTTTGGGCAGGGATGCACTTGCTTATAGCACTGCCTCTAAATGCGCTACTGCCCCCCCCACCTGCAACACTTTCAATAAAAAATCAGGGTATTGCCAGTACAAGCAATTCGAGCCTGACCCAAAATAGCCATCAAAAGCGTATTGAAAACGAAACAAAATCGAATCTCAGTGCAGGTATGCCGACAACGATTCTTTTAGCATTTATTTTTGCGGCAAGTGCATTTATCGGAATGGGACTGATGTCGCACCTGCCCCGGTTACTTGAGGGTATTGGTGTACCTCTCGCCGTGGCATTCACAGTTGGTGCCTTAGTTGGCCCTGCACAAATCATTGGTAGGATTCTGGATTTTTTATTTTTAGGTCGCCTGCACCCTCTGATTGGTACACGACTAGCTGCGCTAGCACATCCGATCAGCGCGATGGCATTACTGATTTTCGGAGCCCCATTTGCCGCGGCTTGTGTCGTGCTCCATGGCCTGGGTAATGGGATCCTGATTATTTCCCGTGGCACTCTGCCACTGGCTTTATTTGGTGCGCAAGGCTACGGTCAACGACAAGGCTGGCTAATGATGCCATCCAGATTTGCTCAGGCAGCCTCGCCCTTTGTGTTTGGCCTAGCCTTAACCGCATGGGGAGAAAATGTTTTATGGCTTAGCGCCGCGTTAGGCCTGAGCATCTTTGGAGCACTGTGCTTGATCCCGATTGGACACTCCGAATAAAAAATGACGACTATAGCGAAACCTAATATGCATCTAGTTTAGAGCAACACCCCCTCTATTCTCAAAAGCTCGACTTTACGCTCAAGCCCACCGGCATAACCTGTCAATCCACCGCTTGCACCAATCACGCGATGACAAGGCGTCATGATGCTCCAGGGGTTTCGCCCGACGGCGCCTCCCACAGCACGTACTGCATTCGAATTATTAAGTTGCCGCGCAATGTCACCATAGGTTGTAGTCTCACCATATGGCACAGACATCAATGACTCCCACACAGATCGCTGAAATTCAGTTCCCCACACAACAGCACGGGGCGTATCAAAGCGCTGACATTTCCCTTTGAAATAAGCGTCAATCTCAGCCTGCGCCTGATCAAGAACTGGATGTTTACGGACCTCAGGCCATGCCTCGAAGGCAGGCATATGCTGCTGCCCCTCGAACCATAGTCCCGCCAAACCATCCTTGCTGGCGGCAAGAACCATGACACCCAATGGGGTTTTTATGTGTTTACGTTGCAAAATCATCATCAGAATCTTATTCAGCCATGATTGAAATCCATTGTTACATAAGTCGGTTCACAGTACGATGCCTTTTAAGGATTCATTCAAAATCCTATCAACAAAGAGACAAAACTTGAGCACGCTACATCCCGCAATTGAAAGAATGAAGAGTGGCCCGATTCTTTCAACCCTCCTTCGCTTAGCTGTCCCAAACGTGCTGGCGATGGTCATGCAAGTGCTGGTCGGCATTACTGAAACTTTCTATATTGGCAGATTAGGCACAACGCCCTTGGCGGCCATCGCACTAGTCTTTCCTTTTGCGATGCTGACACAGATGATGTCTTCGGGCGCGATGGGCGGTGCAGTATCCTCTGCGATCAGCCGCGCGCTAGGTGCGAATAACACTGAGCGTGCCAACACGCTGGCCGTGCATGCCATCACGATCGGCAGTGCTGCCGGGATTATTTATACGATTATCTTTCTGCTGTTTGGTGCATATTTTTATCAGCTACTCGGCGGTCGCGATGCGGTACTTTCAGAGGCAGTACGCTATTCAAACATATTGTTCTGGGGAGCATTTCTGCTTTGGTTAAGCAATACTCTCGCCTCCATTTTGCGTGGCACGGGCAACATGGTGATCCCGTCTACCGCAATCTTTGCAACAGCAATTTTGCAGATCATACTGGGCGGAGTCCTTGGGCTCGGAGCTGGCCCCATCCCATCATTTGGAATGATAGGGGTCGCTTATGGTTTTATCATTTCCACCGGTGCAGGTGTGCTGTTTTTTTTCTGGTATCTAACGACCGGGCGCGGCAGAATCCGTTTGCGTTTCAAGGGTGTAGTACTGCAATGGGAAATGTTTTACGACATCCTCAAAGTAGGCGCCCTTGCGTGCCTTTCTCCCGTTCAATCCGTATTCGCTATATTGATTTTTACCGGGCTGATTGCCAGGCTTGGCGTGCTGCCGCTAGCAGGCTATGGCATTGGCCAGCGACTAGAGTTTCTGCTGATACCGATTTCATTCGGCATTGGTGTCGCGTCGGTCCCGATGGTTGGCATGGCGATCGGTGCGGGCAATATCGCTCGCGCCAGAAAAGTAGCCTGGACAGCCGGGTTAGTCTCTGCGTTTAATCTGGCTATCGTAGGCGCTATAGTCACAATCGCTCCGGATCTTTGGGCAACGATTTTTACATCAGATGAGTCAGTGTTGTCGTTCGCCCGCCAATACTTAAGAACAGTCGGTCCTGCGTTTCCTTTCTTCGGATTAGGCTTGACACTATATTTTGCTTCGCAAGGTTCAGGCAAAGTGCTTGGACCTGTCATGGCTGGCTCACTAAGACTGGCTCTCGTTGCAGCAGCCGGCACATGGCTAGCCAGTCACCAGGCCCAAGCGGGTGAATATTTCTCACTGATGGCGATCGTGATGTTTATTTACGGTGTAACGACTGTCGGCTCAATCAGGATGACACGATGGGGGAAAAAAACGTGAAATTCTTACGCAACACATACTTTGCTGTCATGGTTGCAGTCTCCATTAATCTACTCAGCGCACACAGTGCGTTAGCTGTCGATTCGACCTATCCTTCAAAACCCGTCAAAATCGTCATGCCATTTCCACCTGGTGGTGCCGGTGACATTCTGGCTCGAATTATGGCTGAAGGCCTATCAAAAGAGTGGGGGCAACCTGTAATCGTCGAAAACAAGCCTGGGGCATCTGGCATGATTGGAAACGAGTCCGTCTCTAAAGCGACGCCAGATGGCTACACACTTTTGCTAACGATTACTCAAACAGTGCAGGCTCCGACACTCATCAAACAACTCCCCTACGATATACAAAAAGACTTTACTGCGCTCAGACGCGTGGCGGATGCACTATTTTTATTTGTCACGACGGATCCTGAAATCACGTCTTTAAACAAATATGTTGAGCTCGCTAAAAAATCTCCTGGTAAGTATAGCTACGGCACTTATGGTGCAGGAACCAGTGCTCATATATATGCCGAAATGTTCAACAACATGAATGGAATTAAAGCCCAGCATATTCCTTACAAAGGTGCAGCACCCTTAATGCAAGATATGCTCGGGGGACATGTAACGTTATCTTTTATAGATATGTCCACCGCCTTGCCCCACGTACGTGCTGGAAAAATACAAGCTTATGCCGCTGTTGCGGATAAACGTCTGAAGGTATTACCAGAAATTCCAACTTTTACTGAACTCGGCTACAAAGGCATGGATCTCGTAGGCTGGTACGGAATGTTTGCGCCAGCGGGTTTGCCTACAGACATCGCAAAGAAAATCAGAACCTCCATCGATCAAGCACTAGCAAGCACAAAGGTCCAGAAAAAAATTGCCGATATAGGCTTATTTCCAGCAATTGGAACACCAGAAGATTTTGAGAAAAGGATTGCACTGGATTTAGCGAAATGGAAAGAAATTATCAATGAGGCTGGAGTCGTAATCGATTAAGAGAGCACCTCACCGTATCCACTATGCCAGCGCTTGGCTTGACGCAATACTTCCAAATAATCTGTTGTGACGGCTAAGTCTACCTGACGGTCTAAATGTCCTGCGCTTAAACCAGGCCATTGACCCACAACTTGTCCGCCCGGTATCCGATCGCCCAGTACCATGGCAAGTCCACCATGACCATGGTCTGTACCATTGCTTCGATTACTTCTTAAGCGTCGACCAAACTCAGTCATGACAACAAGTGTATAAGCCTGACTTCTGGCCTCCATGTCTTGAGAAAAAGCTAAAAGTGCATGCCCAAGGTTTTGAGTGAGATTATTAAATCTGCCAGTTTGATTTTCATGTGTGTCCCAACCTAATTGATCAATCCAAGCATACTGAATAGGGACGTTGAGTGTCAGCAGTCTTGCCAGACTTCGCAATCCGACCGAAGGATCACTATTTGAATATTCGGTCTTACCGGCCGAAGAATAAGGGATGACTTTGTTGTATTTACCTTTAGGCATCAGTCTGTTAATGCTCGACATGCTTTCAAAATGTTCTTTAATCGTTGAGGAAGCAGGGTGGGAAAAATCAGCTTGAGACAACGAAAGAACAGCATTTAACCCTGCATCACCGTTAGGCAGACTGATACCTGATTGCAGATCTCTAATCGAAATATTATCAAGCGACCCTAAAAATGCGCGTGGAAAATGGTTACTACCACCATACAGCGTTGTACCAATACGAGTGTTAGACTTGAGCGGTTGCTGCATACTTTGACGCGCCATCCAGCCTAGTTGATCAGGTAGATGCGTGAGGTCGCTGACACCTAGTTCAATCATTTCCTGCGCTTCAAAATGCGATCGGGTTTCATTCATTATTCCGACTGCTTGCCAGACTAGTAATTTTTTTTCTTGAAATAATCCCGCGAGCTCCGTCGCCTCGGGATGCCAATAGAAGTTAGTCGCTCCAGACTGAATTTTTCCACTACTCTGATTCTGAGAAAATCGCATTTCAGGAGGTCTAGCAGCATTGAAATCGGGATCTTCCAATGGTGAGAGCATCGACAACCCATCAGCTGCGCCACGCTGAAATACGACGATAAATGGTCCATTGTCAGCTTGTGATTGAACGCCCCGTTGAGTTTGTGCAAATACAATGTTATGGATACCTTGTATAGGCCCTAACAAAGAATCGAAAGTAAAAGCAGAAAGCCCAGCAAGGGTATTTTTTATAAATGAACGTCGATTAGATTGATTCATTTTTTTACCCGTTCAATCAATTTTTTGGATTGTCTTTCATTAGGCTCAATTGCTTCAGTTTGAAAACTTGGCGCGCAAGCGAGTAAACCCACTAAACGTCGTGCTTGTTTCACATCTTTTATCGTGGACTCCGAATTTAACCCTTGCGATTGAAGCAATGCTTTGCAAAGATCAGGGCGCACTAGTCCGAATAGTTGTATATCCCAGCGAGCCATTAACTCAGAATATGTTCTTGTAGAAGACAGCCCGTTAAAGGGATCCCACTCACCCGAACCCCACCAGTTTTCAGCAAGTCCTTGAATTAAGGTAAATCTCTGCCGTAAATATCCAGCCGATAACAGCCACGCCAATCCATCTGGTGGTCCTTCCGGAGAAACCCACCCATAAACAGGAGGACCTGCAGACTCAACTATAGATAATATTTTTCCCTCCCCCAAAACAAAGGGAAGCTTCACAGCAGTGGTAAATTTTGCAACCAAGCGCTCTGGAGAACGTACTTTTTGTCTTTTAACTTTAGGGATGGAAAGTATCTCTTTTGCCAAATACGTGCTGACGCGTTGCAACTGATCTGGGGCCTTTTGATTTTCAACAAAGACTTTGACGCATCCTGAAATTATGGATTCTGGTGGACTGTCACTAATCATTCTTTTAACCAGTTTTGTCATTAAATGACGAGCGGTTGATGAATGATATGCACAAAGATCGAGCACACGCCGACCGTCATGCATGGGGCCCGCATAGGGATCAAAATCGCGCGCAAGGACACGTTTTTGATAGTTGTCGTGCCAAGACTCCAGGTAAATAAATTTACCTGTTTTCGGTAGGCTCTGTCCTGCACCAATGTTAGTACCATCTTCTAGTGTCCACCCAGTAAAACATCGGGCGGCTTCGTAAACATCCTGATCGATATACCCCTTGGGTTCACCATTCAAGGCACCAGGAACCTCACGCCACTGAGCATATAAATGATTTAAATAAACCTCACGTCCCAAAGTATGGAGCTCAAATAATTCACGCGCATAATTTTCGTTTGCACTACCGGCTCGGGAACTTCGGTTATTGAGGTAGTAAAGCATACAGGGGTGAGTCGCTGTTGCCTCAAGAAAACTTCTGAAATTACCAAAAGCATTTCGCTGAATAATCTCACGTTCCCAATGAGGCAAGAAAGCACCAACATTATTGTCATAACCGTTTACGGAGAAATGATCACGCCAAAAACTTACCCAAGCATCCTCCCATGCATTGCCGCTTGCGACCGTGCGAAGCAATATTTCCGCTTGTGTTTCTTGACGTGGACGAGCCCGTTCGGGAGCTGGCAATAGTTCATCTTTAACCGTATAGGAAAAAAGAACAGGTAAATCTGCTTTCAACAAGCTCATAGGTCTAAGCTCATCAACTGCCTGCCAATCGCGACCATCCCGATACTTGCCTGCGGGATAATGCAAACGTAATAACTGCGAACTAAAGTCTACATCCATGGATGTATCTCTTAAAACTTCAATCACCCCAATTTACTGCTTATTTTTATCCTTTTTTTTTGAAAGAAACTGACTGAAACAATTGAATTTTGATGCCCCAAGTCCTTGACTTCAATTGTTAGAGATAGCAATCTCTCTTAGAACGCAATCTTTTAATAATAGAGCCTCTAAAAACAGCTAACTTCAGTTAAACTAATCTGAGATTTTCCTTAGACACTAATGGCATCCACTCATGAGCTCGATTCACTTTCCCTCGACTGCGACAACCTATGTTCAGTTAAGAGGCTCTGATACGGTTATGGCACTCATACAGCCGATTGCTTACCAATACATGACAGATTTTCCAAAAGTTGGTCTTCCTGTAACCGGTGGCGGCACAAGCTCTGGCTATAAGTGTGTGGTCGACGATACAACCGACATTGGGATGGCCTCGGGCGGCATGAACTACGACATGCGGAAATGGGTCGATAAAAAGAACGTCAAAATCAAAAATATTGATATTGCATTCGATGCCCTCGCCGTCTTTGTTCATCCCTCTAATCCAATCAAAAATCTATCCCTCGAAGATCTGCGCGAAATCGCAATTGGAAGCGTCACGGATTGGAAAGAGCTCGGCCTGCCCGATGGCAAGATTCAGGTTTATAGCCAAAACCCTAACCGGGGCAGTTACGAAGCATGGCGCAGCGTCGTCCTCGAAGATAAAAACAACGTTACGCTGAAAGCAAAAGTCATGGACGGCAAGGATATCGTTACATCGATTGTGAACGATCCAAATGGGATTGGTTTCTCCAGCCCGTTGAATTTAATCAACATTGCGGTCAAGACAGTCAGTATCAACGAGTGTTTACCGACACCCGAAAATATTCAATCAGGCAAATACCCGATCAGAAGAGCACTGTCTCTTGTCACTAAACAGAAAATCAAGCCTGAAATACATGAATTCATTGAATACTGTCTGGACCCTAAAAAAGGCCAACACATCATCAAA
>CAIPID010000068.1 GCA_903865015.1 uncultured beta proteobacterium
CCATCGGAGATCTTCTGCGCACGAGGCTTGGCATGAGGCAACGCAACGGCGTTCGTCTCGCGATCATTTGTTTGCAACGGCGCGTGGTGAATATACTGCTCAACCCATCCATCAGAGATGGCTGCGACGATGCCTTGGGGCATATCGTCGTCCGAGAGGCCTGGCAGTCCAAAGCCCTTGACCTCAGAAAAACCCGCAGTCTTGAGTCGATCAAGCCAGAGTGGAACCGATAACAATGGTGAATTTGCAAGTCTTGCATCACTATCGCTATAAGACCACCAGCCGTCCAGTAAACCAAAGGTTAAGGTCGCGTAGTCCTGCACCGAAGTCACCTCATTAATCACCAGTAAACCACCCGGGCGCAATAAGGTCTTAGCATGTGCGATCGTCGTATTGATATCGGTCGTAGCATGCAATACATTGCTGGCGATCACTACATCTGCGTGACCGGGATTAAATCCCTGCGTCTGCGGGTGATTCGCTATATCGAGCAACTCGAAACGCAAGCAAGGGTGAACAGAGCCCATTTCAAGACGAGCACGTTCAATAAATCCAAGAGAAATGTCAGTAAAGCAATAATCGAGTTTGTCGGTCAGTGATTCAACACTTTCAAGAACAAAGCGCGTCGCGGCACCCGTTCCCGCACCAATTTCAATTATTTTTAGCTCAGAACGTGCAGATTGTAAGAACCAGGCAGAGACCACATCAGCCAGCGTACGGCTATAGAAATCCATCATGGCATCGCCACGATAGACTTTTTCAACCAGCGATTGAGAACCTGCAGGAAAGACGACTTGAGCACCTGTTTTTTTTCCGACAAGTACATCATTGAGCCCGTCTAAACAAGCATCAAGCAGTGGCTGAAAGGCTTCAACGGCCTGCGTGTCATCCAGCATAGCGGGATGGGGGAATGCCACGCCAATAATATTCTCACCGATCCGTTTAAACCAAACATCTCGCTCAAACATATCAAGCAGAGCTTCAAACAGTCGCAATCTAGCTGGTGTCACGCCAAGCTTATCCGCAATGTGTGTAACGGTAAGCTGTTGACCTGGCGATGGCAGCACTGACGCCAATGACATTGCTGCACGACTACGTCCATATGCATCGAGCATTGAGAACGACAGTTGAGCAGCTTGTAATGCCTTGATATCAGGGGCCTGCGCGGAAATACTTAAGCGAGCAAGTTCAACCGGTTGAGTATCCGACGTTAATCTGGTTAAAACAACATCGAGGTTATGTCGAAGTTTTTCAGATAACTCGGGAGAAAGCTTGAGCGGTACAACTTGCGATATACCCGCAAATATTATTCGCTCAATGACTTGAATTCCTTCTGCTGGATCGATTGACAACACACCTTGTGCAGCCATGCGCGCAACCGCTTCGGGATGAGCAACAGCACCCACAGAGCCCCAGAATCCCCAGTTAATCACATAAGCCGGCCAGACCCCAACTCTGTTTAGTTCATGCGCAAAAGCATCGATAAAGGAGCTTCCCGCGCAATAATTAGATTGACCTGGATTGGCCGTAAAAGAAATTGCCGAAGAAAAAACAGTAAAGAAATCGAGTTGATGGCGCTGCATCACTTGCGCAAGCACCATGACCGAGCGTGCTTTGGCCTCGAAGGCAACCAGGAAATCCTCATCCGATGCGTTGAGGAACAACCCGTCGCGCAGGACCAAGGCGGCATGAAATACGCCGTTGATATCACCAAAGCGTTGGACTGACTGACTGATCGCCTCAGCAAGTTCGATAGGATTACAAGAGTCAGCACTAAAATAAGCTGCATCACCACCCTGACGACGAATGTCAGCAAGTTGATCCTGAATACGTGCGTCGATTGGACGACGACCAATCCAGGTAATTTTGGCTCCTTGTGTATGAGCGAGATGCTGACTCAAGATAAACCCGATACCTCCCGCACCGCCAACGATCAGGTAATGACCATTTTGTTTCCAGGGCGTTCCATCTAAATCTGGCAACAGCGCTTTGTCGAGCCACCGTAAGTAACGTGCACCTTTTCTAATGGCAACAGATTCGGCGTTCTGATGAACGGGTTCGCGAATCAATATAGAAACGGTGTCACGAAGCGATGCGTGCAAGTCGATATCCACAATCGACACGTCTGTTGCATGCTCTCGGGCAGCCGAACGAATTAACCCAAATACCCCTGCCGCGACGGGATCAATTAAATCATTCGCACTCACTGCAAGTGCTTGACGGGTAATAAAAACCAGAGGCAGCCGACGTTGAAACAAAGGTTTGATGCGATGTATAAAATCTACGATCGACATGCCTGGCTGTTGAGGTGAACCATCCCACACGCTGAACGCATCGGTAGGAACGATGACATACACCAAACCGGCCTCTACAAAAGACTCGCCAAGCGTTGCGATGGATGACTGCTCGTATCGTTGTTTTATTTCATTGGCTAAATCACTAGCATGACTATCCCCTGTAGGATAAAGTACGACCACAGGTTCCTGGACATCTCTGCGATGATCAACGGACTGCGCACGCCATCGTGGCAACCAGATCATATCCGCAAGCAAATCAGATGGGGCATCAATCTTCGACTGAGCAGGTGACGGTCCGAGCGGACGCAACCTCAATCCGAGCATACCTACAACCAACCTACCCTTTTCGTCTCGCGCAGCCAAATCAAACAGGTCCACTTCGCGTCTGATCAGACGAACGGTTGCTCGACGTGGTAAAGGATATTCGATGCGTACTTCTTTAACTGAAAAAGGTACGCTCAAACCTGATGATTCAGCCGCCAGACCTGCAATGCCATGCAGACAGGCATCGAGCCATGCGGCATGAGACAGGAAAGACTCTGTCGTATCAAGTACCAGTTCAACTTCGGCATGCTCATTGCAAACGCGCACATTACGCAAACCACGATGGTGAGAACCATAACGAATCCCACCTTCTGCAAGTTGCGTATAAAAATCGTAACCATCAAAGGAATCCCCCCCTGACAATGGGTCAGCGGGCAAGACGTCTTTAAAACCTCCCTCATCGAAAACAATCACGCCCTGCGCATGCGGACCTGAGGCGCTTTCAAGTGTGAAGGTGGAAAGATGAGAATCCTGTTTCAAAGTAAGAGAAACCGTCGCATCCTGATCGGCGACAACCACGGCGGTTTGCCATACCAGATCGTGCAGTACTACCTTGCGCTGCGGCCACTGTTTGCGCGCGGCGGCTAATGCAAGCACAATCGACAAGGTGCCAGGTATGACCCGTTTACCAGCAACTTGATGAGAATTAATCAGCGGATCAGTCGGAGAAAGAACCAGATCCACACGAGCCAAATTATTCTGCACGATTGCAGGCGCAGTTTCATGCGCGGTTAACTGCATCGCATTCTTTGAGGGCGTGCGTTCTATCCAGCAACGCTCGCGTGCAAATGGATACGTTGGTAAAACTAGACGTTTAAAAATCGACATATCCAGATGCCAGGACTGCCAGTCTACCTGAGCACCGCGTTGCCATACGCTTGCGAGAAGTTGTGCGTCTTTATGTTGCAAGGCATGCGCTAATTCACGCTGTAAAGCTGGTGCGTTTTTCAGCGTCTCATCCACATGATGAACAAGTGGCTGCTGCAAAAATGCACGCATGGACCCAATGGCTTGCGTGATGTCATGCGCGACAACAGCCCAGCGTGTGGCGTACGCATCACGCCCCACCTGCAAGGTATAAGCAGCATCGTACAGTGTCCATGCATCCTGTGGAGCACTCAACATCCAATGATACAGATCACGCACGGACTGCAGCAATCTATCTTGATCTTTGGCAGAGACAACGAGTATTACAGGTCCTGCAGGCAGATTACGCAACACAGAAGCTTGCTGATACTCCTCGATAATCACATGTGCATTGGCACCACCCGCACCAAAGGCGCTGACACCAGCTATCCTCGGTAACTCTAAGCCATCAGGGTTTTGTCTTCGCTGCCAGGGTTTGCGTCCAGTTGAGACACTAAATGGCATCGAGGCAAAATCAATATTAGGATTAAGTGGCTCTGTGTGCAGAGTCGGGGCGATTTCTCCGTGCTGCATCTGCAGTAAAACCTTGATCACACCGGCAATACCCGCCGCGCCCTCAAGGTGACCGATATTGGATTTCACTGAACCGATGGAACGCGTTACGTCTCCCTGCTGAGAATGACCAAAAGCGCGAGACAGGCCATTGACCTCCACAGGGTCACCCAGGG
>CAIPID010000069.1 GCA_903865015.1 uncultured beta proteobacterium
CCTGAGCGTCGTAATGCGATGAGTCCGGAAATATATTCCGCGTTGCTGGATACGCTCTCACGCGCTATTGATGATAAAGATATCGGATCAATCGTACTGACTGGTGCAGGCACAGCTTTCAGTGCGGGTGGAGACGTTGCTCGGATGGCTGGCGCGTCAGCTGAAGAATTATCCTATGAACAAAAAATTGCACGTTTGCGAGGTCGCGCGCGCATCTCCGAGATGTTGCATACCATGGACAAGCCTACGATTGCCATGATTCGCGGACCAGCTGTGGGGGCTGGACTTTCTATTGCGATGGCGTGTGATATGCGTTTCGCAGACACATCTGCCCGATTGGGAACCGCATTCTTGAATGTTGGCTTGTCAGGAGATTTTGGCGGCCACTACTTTCTGCCCAAACTTGTTGGGATGGCTAAGGCGCGCGAGCTTTATCTGACAACGCCGATTCTTAATGCCCAAGAATCTCTGTCCATCGGTTTGTTGAATCAGGTCGTTGAACCTGATGCGCTCGAGCCAACAGTGATGGCGATTGCCCGTAAGCTTGCTCAAGGCCCACGGACTGCGATGGCTTATATGAAACAAAACCTGAATAACGCATTGCATGCATCTTTGGCCGAGGTGATTGATGGTGAGTCCTGGCGCCACATTCGTTGTACTGAAACAGCTGATCATAAAGAAGCAACGCAGGCATATGTTGAAAAGCGACCGCCACTATTCAGTCGATGATTGCGTAGATGATCAGGTCATTCAATATGACCAAAGCTTTACAAAAAAAGATAAAAATTGAGGAGAACAAAAATGTCTAAAGTTTGTCAGGATCGGGTAGTGATTGTCACGGGTGCCGCTCGAGGTATCGGGCGTGAATATGCATTGCATCTGGCACGAGAGGGTGCCCGTGTCGTGGTCAACGATATTGGCACGACGCGCGATGGTCATGGTCAGGATCATTCTGCAGCACAATCAGTCGTCGATGAAATACTTGCCGCGGGTGGTCAGGCGATTGCCAACAGTGACAATATTGCTGACTGGAATGGTGCGAAGAACCTCATTGATAGCACCGTCGCGCACTTTGGCGCTCTGCATGGACTGGTCAATAACGCTGGCATTTTGCGTGACCGCATGATGGTCAATATGGAGGAGACTGAATGGGATGCTGTTATCAATGTCCATTTAAAAGGAACGTTTGCCCCTTCTCATCATGCGGCAAATTACTGGCGTAATCTTCAAAAGCAAACCGGAGAGCCCGCCTCAGGTCGCATTATTAATACGACGTCGTCATCAGGTTTGTTTGGCAATATCGGTCAGACAAATTACGGTGCCGCTAAAGCTGGGATTGCAGCGATGACCGTGATTGCCGCGCGCGAACTCAAGCGCTACGGCGTCACCGTTAACGCTATTTGTCCTCACGCCCAGACTCGCATGACTGAAAGCTTGCGTGAACGCACACCAGAGGAAATTGAGGCGCGTCATCCAAGATGGATCTCGCCTGTCGTTGTCTGGTTAGCCAGCAGCGAAAGCGATGAGGTTACCGGTCGAATATTCGAGGTCGGTGGTGGTTTTCTTGCCGCACTGGAAGGCTGGCACCGCGGTCCAGAATCCGCCCCGATGGATGATGCCAGCCAGATCGGCCCCATACTCAAAGAATTATCTCGTACCGCGCGTCGTAATGCGGATATGAAAGGCAACGACCTGGACTAAACCATGATTGATAAACGTGTGCAATCCCTGGCCGACTCCGTTCAGGGTATTAAAGATGGATCGATCATTTTGGTGGGTGGATTCGGTACTTCAGGTCGTCCGAATGAGTTACTCGCGGCCGTCCTGGAACTCGGCACAAAAGAAATCACCATCGTTGCGAACAACGCCACAATCGGTACTGACATTATTGGCGATCTGATGCGTGCGAGACGTATTCGCAAAGTCGTTTGTTCCTTTCCGCGTGGTTTGTATGGCAAGACAATTTTTGATGAGTTGTATGCAAGTGGTGAAGTCGAGCTTGAATTAGTCCCGCAAGGCACACTTGCCGAACGTATTCGCGCCGGTGCTGCCGGTATCGGTGGATTTTTTACCAAAACCGCCGCAGGTACTGAGCTTGCAAAAGGTAAAGAGACGCGCAACATCGACGGCAAACAATATGTATTTGAGCACCCGATTTATGGCGATGTGGCGTTGATCAAAGCGCGTCATGGGGATCGCTGGGGCAACCTTGTCTATCATCGCGGCGCACGCGTCAATAATCCTGTCATGGCAGGCGCGGCCAAACTCACGATCGCGCAGGTCAATGAGATTGTGGACTTAGGCGCGTTGGATCCCGAGCACATTGTGACACCAGGTGTCTACATCGATCGTCTGGTGGAGGTCAAATCATGAATAAGCTCAGTCGACAAGACATGGCGCGTATCGCAGCACAAGAAATCACCGAGGGTAGTTGTGTCAATCTCGGCATCGGTGTACCCACGCTTATTGCAGATTACGTTCCGTCGGATCGTGAAATTTTGCTGCAAAGTGAACAAGGTCTGCTCGGCCTTGGTCCAAAAGCAGAACCCGGCCAAGAGGATGACGACATTGTGAATGCTGGCAAACATCACGTGACCCTAGTCAATGGTGCCTCCGTATTCAGCCACAGCGATTCCTTTGCAATGATTCGTGGCGGTCACATCGATATCGCATGCCTCGGAGCTTTTCAGGTTGCGGCAAATGGTGACATGGCGAATTGGTCGACAGGGGTGTCTGATCAATTGCCCGCTGTAGGGGGCGCTATGGATCTTGCCGCGGGTGCAGCCAACGTGTGGGTGTTGATGGAACATTGCCAGAAAGACGGCAGTCCCCGCATACTCGAACGCTGCACCTATCCTCTGACGGCTGCAGGCTGTGTGGATCGTATCTACACCGATCTGGCCATGATAGATGTCATAACTGAAGGGTTAATCGTCAGGCGTATGGTTGCGGGTTTAACCTTTGAAATGCTGCAAAAACAGACTGGTGCAAAACTGATACAGGATCCGTTGTGCCAGGTGTACGGTTAATTTGAATAATTTCTTACAGGAATACGTAACGTGCAAACCGCTATAACTAAAATCCTGGGCATTGAGCACCCAATCGTGCAGGGCGGCATGCAGTGGATAGGTCGTGCCGAACTTGTAGCCGCGGTGTCAAATGCGGGTGCTCTAGGTACGCTGACTGCCTTAACGCAACCTAGCCCAGAGGCATTGCGATTAGAAATTGCTCGTCTGCGTGAAATGACCGACAAGCCATTTGCGGTGAACCTGACTTTTCTGCCGACCTTAAAGCCTGTCCCTTACGACGAATACCGTGATGCCATTATCGACTCTGGTGTAAAAATTGTTGAGACAGCTGGCAATAATCCAGCTGCGC
>CAIPID010000070.1 GCA_903865015.1 uncultured beta proteobacterium
CGTCCATTAAACCTGGCGTATCACCGAGTTGTTTTTTCCAATAAATTCTCGACGCATCCAGATTTTCAGACTGTAGTCGCTCACGTTGCCAGAGGGCAATATCGCCTGGCGTATAAAGCAATGGTTCCCAGACAAGAGCTTTTCCTTGCATAAGTATTTCATACGCGTACTGAAACTCACGCATGAATACTGTCAAAGATCCTCCATCCATCACCAAGTGATGGATCGCCAACATACAGCCAAAGGAATCTTGACCAAGCACATACATCGCGACGCGTACAAGTGGACCCGTTTCAAGATCAAAACGTTCCATGGCAAAATGTTTTGCGTGCACTTGAGCAGCTGCTTCACGCTCCTCGGATGGCAAGTGAGTCAAGTCTTCGACTAAGAAATCGATTTGCGCCGTTTTGCTGATCCGTTGAACAGGCTCATCATCCCCCATATGAAACGTCGTGCGCAAAGCTGGGTGACGCGCGATAACGGATAACAATGCCTGTCTGGCTAATTCGGGCCTGAGTGGCTGCGCAAATTTACCTGCCGCTATAACGACATGATCAGCGCTCTGCAAACCGTTACTTTCGAGTGCACTGACCCACATCGATTCCTGCGAAACAGTCAGAGGATATTGTGACAGATCAGGATTTCTAGTAATGGGTAACGCACCATGAGAGCTGATTTGCTCACCAAGACTAGCAAGACCTCTGACGGTTCGATAATTCAATAGGTCAGATAGCGTCAATCGCCTGCCAAGCAATGCGGAAAGTCGGCTAATGATCCGGGCCGCTGCGAGTGAGGTGCCACCGATACGGAAAAAATCATCCAAAGCGCCAATGCTTGTTGTCCCAAGCACATCGCGCCAGACAAGCATGATTTCAGTTTCAAGACCAGGTGCTACAGAAATATAGCCTTCAGGTGGATTCGAAATATGACTTGTAGCAACTTTGAGGCGCTTGGCTTGCTCTACCAGTGAAGGCGTCGTTACCCAGTACTCACCTACCCTCTCAAAGGCGCGTGCCCGCAGGTGTGTATCCTGAGCGAGGGTGTGTGTTTGCGGGGAGAGGTTTTGCTCATTGTCTGGCACTGCAAGTGATGCTGCACGTGTATGTGACCATTCGCGTGCCTGCGATACCGCTAATTCAAAATGCTTTTCTGCTCCGCGCTGCCGCACGATCGCGTTTGGTAACGACTGCAGAAAATTAAGCGCAGGACGGTTACGTGTAGTGGGGATAAAAACGAATCGCAGCAAAGACAAACCATGATTCAAAGCAATAGTGGATAATTCAGCAACTATTTTCTGTTCAACGCCGCGACCCAGCACGCGGCACGACATCATGAAGCCTTCTATTTCCAGCACGCTATCCTGCGCGCGCGCAGTGATCAGACCGACCATTCCGTAATCGCCAAACCGATCGCGCACCCTCACAACAAGAGCTGGCATCTCCAGTCTGGAACGAAGTTCCTGCTCAGACAATCGCCGGGTTGTTGTGTTGAACTGATTCGTCCTTTCGGATAGCTGTGCAGCGCGCGTAACATCCTTGTCTTGCAAGCTATCTACCTCGATCACCAACTGTAAGCCATCGAGAAACTGAGAAAAATCATTACTTGAAGATAGCGCTGAGGCACGAGCGATATTTTCACGATACATACTCGTTCGTCGGAGATCTTCGGCACTGGTCGCTCTTTGATCTAACACCCAAAGTTGCGCAAGCCAATGATCGATCTGGTGCTCATGTTCCGGAAAACAATACACAACAACCTGGGGTAATTTGCTTCGGACCTCAGCACATTCAACAGGATTGTCATCAATAAAAACAAAGGAATCTAGACCTAAATCAAGATCTTTAGCCAATGACTTGATACTTTCTGACTTTGGACCCCAGTTAGCAAGTATCGCAACAAAGTTTTCAGGATTGAGTCCATTTTCATTGAACGCACTTAATCCTGCAACAACATCCTGCTCTTCGTTCTTGGAAGCGATGGCAAGCAACATTCCATTTTTCTGACGGGTATGCAAAAGCTGTATAAACTTACGACGTTCACTGCTCAACACCAACCCTTGCGGCCCGACCTCACCAACGACCCCCTGCCAGAGCGTATTGTCTGCATCGAGCACAATAACTTTGCGTGAAGGCGTAAGCAAAGAAATAAGACGCCTGACCACAACCTGGCCGATTTCAGCGAATCCTGAATCTGAAAAAGGAATACCTGCAGAATCAAAAGCGATATCGTCAAAATAAAGCTCATCCGAAAACTGAACAGATACGGCGCCAATACTTTTAAGTCGTTCGTCCGCTTTCTCTTGCAATGCACACCATTTGGGAGAATTTTGATAAACGGCAGCGTCGGGACAGCGAATAAGGACAAGCGGAGATTTGATACGTGACGCCGCAAGCTCCATAACCTTGGCTAACTCGGCAAAACGCTCTTGCGCAAGACTCAGCCCAGCTAAATCAAGTGCGGCAAGTTCTGTTGCGTCACTGCTCATCAGATCGCTTAAGCGCCATAAAACCGTGACAGCGCCTGAATGTAATCGATGTGATTCCGATTCAACATTAAGAAGCTCCTGCATGATCTGGCCAAACGGAGCAAAACCGATACGAAAAGCAAGTCCAAATTCCTTGGCAAGCACGTTGACATATGGCTCAGAAGGTTCTGCAGTAAAGCTTGAAACAATGCGTAATTGGGGACGTATTGGTACTCCAGACGAACGCAGCACATCGTGAACGGGTCGGTCCGGATCGCTGAGCATTGCGTCAAGAACGGCTTCGTACTGAAGGAGCCATGCTTGGGCGGAGCTCTCATCCATCAACGAATCGAGATATTCCAGGTTGGTCGTGACGCAATCTCCGCGGTCAATCATGGTGAGGAAGAGCGAAAAAACCAAGGCACCGCGATTAGTCTCGACCGGAGAGCCTGTCAGGCCAGACAATGAAAAGCCTTGTCCTAGCTGACGAGCATAGGTACAACATGCCTGAATAGGCGTGCTCGTCGGATCATCGGATAAATCTCTGATCAGTGCGCTTGTTTCAGAGAATGGAAGCACGTTTCTGGTCGCTTGATCCAGAGCGTCTCCCGTTGCAGATACAAAGGAGGTGGTACTCGAGTAAACATCGAGTTGAGGGACAACCAGCATGATGTCCGCAAAATCACCAATGAGCGCTTCATCCCCGGTACCGGTACGATTAGACGTCGGGACACCAATAGGAAATTTATTTTCACTTGTCTGGGCATACAGCATCAAAGTAAAGGCCGCGAATAACACTGTAAAAGGTGTTCGCTGCATCTGCTCCGCACCTTGGCGCAAGCGATACACCAGTTCTGGTGAAATTGTCCGGCTAACTTGACTCGAATCACCTCGGGCAATAGCTCCAGTGGTGCGATTGCCTAATTCCAAATAACGTGCGGCATCTTGCAACTGCTCTACCCAGAAAGCTTTACGCTCAGCGATGAGTGCCGGCGTAAACACTAATCGCTGTGTCTCGACGTAATCCGCGTACGTACGCTTCAAAACAGGCAGCGTTTGTTCTTCGTACGCCAAAGATAATTCTGACAGGAAAACACCCATTGACCAGATATCGGCAATCAGATGATGGAACAACAGCTCCAAGCGAAAGCTATTCCCCTCCTCCGCGATCAAAGCTATCTTGAGCAAAGGCCCCTCAGTTAAATCGAAGTCTGACGCGTCAACTTGAGCGCCGATTGTGACGTTCATGTCAGGACGCACGGTTTGACGTGGGCCCTGCGGTGTACTGACAAAGACCGTCCTGAGGGCTTGGTGACGAGAAACGACCAAATTCAGTGCAGACTGTAGCTTTACAGGATCTATGCTTTGCGCAAATCGAAACGCTGCCGGTACAGCAAGCAAACCTTTCGCCTCTGGCATGAGTGTTGCGACCGACCAATGCCATAACTGCTGAAGTGATAACTCTGAAAATACGGGAACGACTGGGACGACAGAATCCTTAGGGATCAGTGTGACAGCCTTACCCGTCAAGGCGAATAACTCACTATTCCGGTTATCAGACAACCATTGGCCTAACTCGTCTAAGGTTGTGTGATCAAGCAAAAGGGTTGGCGGCACAGCTCCACACAAATCTGTTTCGAGTCGCTTAACTACCTCCATCATGGTCAACGAATCGAACCCATAAGAAGCAAATCGCGTCTGCGATGCGATTGCGGAAGGCTTCATCCCTAGAGCCTTCGCTAATACCTGTC
>CAIPID010000071.1 GCA_903865015.1 uncultured beta proteobacterium
AGCCTTGAAAGCCCTGGCAGGATCGTAAGGTAGTTTGTCCATTAAATGTGGATTGGTCATTTGTTGACCTGGCGTTGCATATAGCAAGGTATATCCATCGGGTGCCGCATTTGCCACGATGGTCGCGGCCAAGGTCCCTCCTCCGCCTGGTTTGTAATCAATAATGACTGGCTGGCCTAAAATCTGTGCAAGTGGTTCACTGATCGTGCGAGCATTAATATCCGCGCCCCCGCCCGGCGCAAAGGCTAATACCAAGCGGATCGGTTTGGTGGGATAGGCGCCCGTCTGAGCAGAAAATGCAATTGTGTTGAACGCCACAGATAGCAATGCCAACCCTATTATTTTTATGTATTTCAAGCTCGCCCCCTTTTTATCCGTTATAACTAGATCAAAGACACAGCGCAAGCGTTCATCTGTGCGCCATAAAACTATCAAACTGACTCTTCAGCGCCTTTCGGAGACAAGAAAGTGATCCGCCTGCATCAAAAAATTTACATGCTCGCCTCTCTGGTGATTGCCGCGTGCGTAACTCCTCATGCGGTTGCGCAAACAATCGACTATCCCACTAAGCCAATCAAACTCGTTATTGGATTTACTCCCGGCGGATCGACCGATACGATTGGTCGGCAGCTTGCAAACTCCTTTACTAAAATTCTCGGTCAATCCGTCATCGTTGAAAACAAGCCTGGCGCAAACGGCAATCTGGCGACAGACTATGTGCGACGCGCAGCGCCAGATGGCTACACCATTTTTTACACCTCAATCGGGCATGTCACAAATCCTCTGATCTACAAGGATGCCAAATACGACCCGGTTAAAGACTTCAGTCCTATCGGTCAGGTTTTAGCAGGGCCTAATGTATTGGTCGTCCCAGCCAACTCGAAATTCAAGACGATTAAAGAATTAATCGATTATGGCCGGGCCAATCCAGGGAAAATCAATTTTGCCTCATCGGGCATAGGCTCGTCGGTTCACTTATCCGGAGAATTATTTAAACAACTTTCCGGCGTAGATATGGTGCACATTCCCTATAAAGGTTCTGGCAGTTTGTTGCCACAACTCATGGCGGGCGAAGTTGATCTCGCCTTTCCGTTCCTGCCAAGTGGCATTACTTTATCCGAGCAAGGCTTGTTGCGCACACTCGGGGTCACTACCAAAGAAAGGTCAGCCGCCGCCCCCAACATCCCGGCTATTGCCGAAGAAGGATTGCCTGACTACGATATGGCTACCTGGTATGGCATTGTTGGTCCAGCAAACATACCTCCGGATGTGCAAAAGAAACTAAGCGATGCGCTGATGCAGACCGTCAACGATCCTGAATTTAAAAATCGTCTAATTGCTCTGGGCGTTGAACCTAAGCCGTCCACACCAAAAGAGTTTGGGAAGTTCATTCAAGACGAAGCAATCAAGTGGGCGGGTATTTTGAAGGGACTGGACTACAAAGAAAACTAGACTGACTTTATCTGATCCTCAACGCGTGCACGCCCCCACAAAGCGCGTCAGAGTCGCCAGATTCTCTTTATTATGCATCCAGGAATCCGTCACTTTTATTTGCAAGGAGCTGCGATCAATCTCAATGCTGCCAGTAGTTTTTGACATTTTTGTACTCTGCAAATACGTCCACTTGAAGTGTTGGTCATCAGAAATATTTTTGATGATTGCGGATTTTAAATAGCCCTCCATAAAAAAAGAGTAGTCTGCAGCCGTTTTAAAATTTACGGGCATCTTGGCTTTGCTGTCGTCGATCGTCACGGTCACTTTTTCTGGAGGGAGTTGCTCAGCGGTTACCCCCTTGCTATCCGTGTATTGGACCTCACCTGAAACAACACATTCCAGCGTAACTTTTGCGTAGACGCAGAATGGTGTCGCTAAGGCTAAAAGAAGAAGACATATCGAGGTGCGATGACGCGTCATTTCAATGCCTCAAGTTCAATACAGTAAAAAATTCACCTGTATGTCATTTACTGTGCAATTGAAATCTGCACACCTATTTATGCTTACGTGGTGGCAGTCCCGTATGTTGCGTCAGCACGCGACCAGGCGTGACCACTCTGCGGACAACGCCCGTACCCTCGGTTGAGTTTTTACGTCGTGAGCTCGTATAGCTGCCATCTGTTTGCGGTTGATGGAAAGGGATCAGATGTTTTTTACCATTTCCGATCAGATCCGCACGCCCCATCGACTTGAGCGCCTCACGCAGCAAGGGCCAGTTGTTCGCATCGTGATAGCGCAGGAATGCCTTGTGTAACCGTCGACGTCGATCGCCCCGAACAATATCAACCTTTTCGCTCTCACGCGTAATACGCCCAAGCGGATTACGTCCGGAGTGATACATGGCAGTCGCCGTAGCCATCGGACTGGGATAAAAGGTTTGCACCTGATCGGCACGAAAACCATGGCTCTTTAGCCAAACCGCCAGATGCATCATATCCTCGTCGCTGGTGCCTGGGTGTGCGGCGATAAAGTACGGCACCAAAAACTGTTTTTTACCTGCTTGCTCGCTGAATTTATCAAACAGTCGTTTGAATGTATCGTAACTGCCGATACCCGGTTTCATCATCTTTGAAAGCGGGCCCATCTCGGTATGCTCGGGGGCAATTTTAAGATAACCACCCACGTGATGCGTGACAAGCTCTTTGATGTATTCAGGAGATTTCACCGCCAGGTCATAACGCAGACCGGAGCTGATCAGAATTTTTTTAACACCTTTCAATTCACGCGCTCGGCGGTACATGTGAATCAGCGAGCTGTGATCGGTATTCAGATTCTGGCAAACGTCCGGATAGACGCAACTGGGCTTGCGACAGGCGGATTCAATTTCCGGACTCTTGCAACCAATCCGGTACATATTGGCTGTCGGGCCTCCGAGGTCAGAAATCACACCTGTAAAGCCGGGCACTTTATCTCGGATATCTTCGATTTCACGAATGACAGAGTCTTCGCTTCGACTCTGAATGATGCGACCTTCGTGCTCAGTGATCGAACAAAACGTGCAACCTCCAAAACAGCCCCGCATGATGTTGACGCTAAAGCGGATCATTTCCCAGGCGGGGATCTTGGTCGCCCCGTCGTGACCGCCCTTCTCGTCCGCATAGGTGGGGTGTGGGCTGCGTGCGTAGGGCAGATCAAAGACCAGGTCCATTTCTGCGGTCGTCAAAGGAATCGGTGGCGGATTAATCCAGACATCGCGTGCCGTTCGTCCCTCACCGTGCGCTTGCACCAGTGCACGCGCATTACCAGGATTGGTCTCAAGATGCAGCACGCGATTAGCATGTGCATACAGGACAGGATCAGATTTAACTTGTTCGTAAGAAGGCAGACGGATCACGCTTCGATCACGAGGTGGGACTTTTAGTTTGCCCTTCACTTCCAAAGATGGATTCGGTGAAAAAACAAGTGGAGACTCACCTGCTTTCAAATTTCGTTTACCCGCGCTTTTTGTATTAGCTGCGTCCGCAACTGCGCGTGCCTCATCATTCCGCGCACAGGTTTCACCTTGTTCGAGCGCCTGCTCACTAATCATCAGGTAAGGGTTGACGTGCGCTTCGACGCGGCCGGGTGTATCTATGCTGGTGGAGTTGATCTCCATCCAACCCTCAGGGGTCTCGCGTCGCACATAAGCGGTGCCTCGTACATCCGTAATCTGACGAACAGGTTCTTTAGCCGCGAGCCTGTGTGCGATTTCTACCACTGCGCGCTCGGCATTGCCGTACAACAGCAAGTCACACTTGCTATCGACCACTACAGAGCGGCGTACTTTATCGGACCAATAGTCGTAGTGTGCGATCCGACGCAACGAACCCTCAATCCCACCCAAAACAATTGGCACATCTTTATAGGCTTCTTTGCAACGCTGGGTATAAACAATCGCAGCGTGGTCGGGGCGCTTGCCGCCGACGTCGCCGGGTGTGTAGGCATCATCACTGCGCATTTTGCGGTCGGCAGTGTATCGATTGATCATCGAGTCCATATTGCCAGCCGTCACGCCAAAAAATAAGTTCGGCTTGCCCAGTGCTTTAAACGGCTCGGCACTTTGCCAGTCAGGCTGGGCAATGATGCCGACACGGAACCCTTGATTCTCAAGCATGCGCCCGATCACGGCCATTCCAAAACTTGGATGGTCCACATACGCATCCCCCGTGACAATGATAATGTCACAGCTATCCCAGCCGAGCTGAGTCATTTCGTCACGACTCATCGGTAAAAAGGGTGCCACGCCAAAGCGCTCGGCCCAGAACTTACGATAACTGCTCAGGGGCTTGGCGTTACGTGGAAAGAGGGATACATCAGTGTAGGTAGTCATAAGAATTACGAGGTTGCTCCTTTGAGCTTGTCCTGTGTTTGGGTGTCAAAATCGCTGGCATCGTGTCGCTCATGGAGCTGCTCGGATAGCTCGCCTGTCATGCGATTGACCATGCGTCCTCGTTTAACCGCGGGTCGGCTGTAAATCTGATCAGCCCAGCGTTGAACATGTTTGTATTCATGCACGCTTAAAAACTCAGCCGCGCCATACGACCAGCCTTTAACCAGACCACCATACCAGGGGAAGACCGCGATATCAGCGATGGTGTACTCACCTCCCGAGAGATATTCATTTTCAGCGAGGTGACGATCCAGTACATCCAGCTCGCGTTTGACTTCCATGGCGAACCGGTCAATGGCATATTCAATTTTGATCGGTGCATAGGCATAAAAGTGTCCGAAGCCGCCGCCTAAATAAGGGGCACTGCCCATCTGCCAAAAAAGCCAGTTCAAGGTTTTTGTACGACCGACAAGATCTTTAGGAATAAAGGCATCGAACTTTTCTGCCAGATAGAGCAGGATCGAACCTGATTCGAATACTCTTAACGGCTCTGCCCCGCTGCGATCGAGGAGTGCCGGTATCTTGGAGTTTGGATTGATCCCCACGAAATCGGAACCAAACTGGTCCCCTTTGCGGATATCGATCAACCAGGCGTCATATTCCGCACCCGTATGACCAAGCGCAAGCAACTCCTCAAGGAGGATCGTTACTTTTACGCCATTGGGTGTGCCGAGCGAATAAAGTTGCAGCGGGTGACGACCAACAGGGAGCTCTTTTTCGTGCGTCGCACCGGCAATAGGTCGATTGATACTGGCAAAATGCCCACCATTAGGCTGCGTCCAGGTCCATACTTTGGGCGGGATGTATGCGTTGGAATCGGTCATATTGGTTCTCTTCGTCCACTGAAACAAACTAAATTCATTACATTGTGGGGCCATTATTGCACTGTTATCAGGGACTTAAGGCAAATCCCTTATGATTTGAATGACTTAACCGGAGGCAATCTTGAAATACTTACTCGCTACGATTCTGATTTCGTCAGGGCTCACCTCAGGGCTTGCCCCAGTCTCGGCATTCAGTGCTGAAATGAATCCATTTGAAAGCTATAGCAAGGCTTATAAGTTATGCATGGATAAGGCAGTCAGCACGCAGGATATAGTCGAATGCACAGACATTGAATATCGCGTGCAGGACAAGCGTCTGAACGTTGCTTACAAAAATTTAGTGGGCAAGCAAACGCCGGCAAGAGTCAAACAACTCACTGAGGTTCAAAAACTCTGGATTAAGTACCGAGACGCTAATTGTGCGTTTTACTACGACCCTGATGGGGGCAGCATGGCAAGAATTCTTGCCAATGATTGCATGCTCACGATGACCAAAGACCGCGCGGCTGAATTTGAAAACATGCTGAAAAATTAAACAAAGCGTCACCAGAAAAAAACCCAACCTGGGGCGGTTGGGTTTGATTATTTACTTTGGCTCTCTGAACATTGCGCAAAGTTTATTACCGATTGGATCGCGCAGATAAGCCAGATACATGCGTCCAGCAGGACCCTCGCGATATCCAGGTGGATCCTCACAGGTGACTCCGCCATTCGCGACACCAGCCGCATGAAACGCATCGACTTGCTCTGCGGATTTCGCGGCAAAACCAATTGTGCCGCCGTTAGCGTGAGTAGCTGTTTGACCGTCCAAGGGCAGCGTTACGCCAAAATTACCCGTTGGGGTTCGATAAAAATATCTGATGTCGCGATTCAATACGCCTGGACCGACGCCCAGCGTGCCCAGAATAGCGTCATAAAACTTTCTGGATGCTTCCAGATCTTTTGCACCCACCATAACGTGACTAAACATAGTGACTCCAGAGGTAAATGTATTAAAAGTACGAGTACGGAACACCTCGTTTCGCACAACTTTTATGGACTTTAGCATCTAATTCGACAGGTTATCTGACTGATCCCCCAGCCCTTGACTGAGGATAGGGCATGTTCCTTAGGGGGCCCCGGGACTGTATGCCGCGGGCTGACACAAAAAGTGCCATTAGAATATCGAAATAAAATAAAGCACCTAATTTGGTATGCAAAGCAATGCTCCCGTTACGACGGATAGCACTCACCTCAATTTCGATACGGAAAAGTCCGTTTTCATGACAAATAAATCACGCGCCGCTTTGGCACTCGCTGCTCTAGGTATTGTCTACGGTGATATTGGCACCAGCCCACTTTATGCTTTTGAGCAGGTCTTTTCTGCCGGCGCACATTCCGTGCCAATTAGCCAGGAAAATATTCTTGGAGTGCTCTCGTTATTTATGTGGTCACTCATGATGATTGTGACACTGAAATATGTGTTCTTCATCATGCGCGCCGACAATCAAGGTGAAGGCGGGATCATCGCACTCATGGCACTCGCACTCGACAAGGTGCGGGACAATTCACCTTATCGAATATGGATATTTTTATTGGGCCTAACAGGCGCTGCATTTTTCTATGGTGACGGTGTTATCACCCCAGCCATTTCAGTACTTTCAGCTGTTGAGGGCTTGGAACTCATCTCACCAAAACTAAAAGAGATGGTATTACCTGTCTCCATTGTTATTCTCTGCGGGTTATTCTGGTCTCAGCGGAAAGGCACAGCAACAATCGGCTTGTTTTTCGGACCCATCATGCTGTTATGGTTTGTAGCCATTGGCGTGCTGGGGATCTGGAACATCGTGCAACATCCAGTTGTCCTGTTAGCGATTAATCCGATTTACGCCATCAAGTTCATCAGCACGCATGGTTTACTTTCTTTCTTTGCCCTGGGTGCGGTAGTGCTTTGCCTCACTGGAGCGGAAGCCTTATACGCTGACATGGGGCATTTCGGCCCACGTCCGATTCGCATCATGTGGGTAAGACTAGTTCTCCCGACGCTCTTATTAAACTATTTTGGACAAGGCGCGCTATTGCTCGCCCAACCTTCCGCACTCAGCAATCTCTTTTATCTGATGGCGCCTGCTGCCTTGCAAACACCCTTAGTCATACTAGCCACACTGGCTACGGTGATTGCTTCGCAAGCAGTTATCTCCGGTGTTTTTTCAATGACCAGGCAAGCTATTCAACTGGGATTTTTGCCACGCGTTCAAATTTTACAAACATCCGTCGATGAAGTCGGGCAGATTTATTTACCTTTGGTGAATTATTTGCTTGCAATCGCAGTTGTTGGAGTGATTTTGATTTTCCAAACATCCAATGCGCTGGCTTCGGCATATGGCATCGCGGTGACTGGAACCATGCTCATCACAGATTTCCTGGCGATTTCGGTTGCGATAAAAATTTGGCATTGGAAACCGTGGCGGGCGATATTAGGTGCGTTATCTTTTGTCTTGATTGATACTGTGTTTTTTAGTGCGAATACACTTAAATTCATGGATGGTGGCTGGATGCCTATCCTGCTAAGCCTGATGATGGCCACGGTCATGTCAACCTGGAATCGCGGCAGAATAATTATCCAAAAACAAATACTGACTGACGCCACGCCTTTGAGTGAATTTATTACAAACAAAGTGACTGACAATACAACACGTGTCGATGGAACAGCGATTTATCTTTGCACAGATATGCACCGGACACCTGTTGCCTTACAACGAACATTCCACCACTTCAGCGCGATACACAGACAAGTCGTTATCCTGGAAATAAACTTTGAACTTGAGCCCTACATAGCAGAAAATTCTCGTGCAACAATTATTCAATGCGACAAGGGGTTTATTAAACTTCAGCTGAAGTATGGCTTTATGGAAAGAGTATCCGTCCCAGAAAGTATCAAGGCACATTGCCCTGAAAGTTTCAAAGCGAATTTAGGTCCTGCTTCATATTTTGGTTACCGCCCTGTGATCTTTCAAGAAGGGAGTGCCGGAATGCAAGCATGGCGCAAACAACTATTCCGATTCATGTACCGCAATTCTCAGCAACCGTCTGATTATTTAAGTGTACCCACTGCAGATTCGATGGCAGTCAGCATTCGCATAACTTTTTAGCATAGACCTACTCGTTCACCGCGCCATACCCTGAAATCAATTTCAATATGCCGGTGAGCTATGGATTTGCCAATGTAGAATGGGGTATCAGTATCATGTCGATACGGGTGAGTTCTGGGAGAATTATTTGAGCATTACGCTGCTAAAAAAAGAGAAGTTATCCGTCAATGTCGCTTTTGCAGCTGAACTGCCTGCCACCAGCAAACTGTGCTCTGCACGGACAAGATTATTGATTGAGCCCGGCTGCACCGTGTTGGTGATAGATTATTCACATTACCTGGAGTGGGCCGCACGTCGGCATGCCGAACCGGAGTATGAGGATTTCCTGCGCGTCGAGGACAACCTGACGAGCATCTCAACACTCACGCTTCGTGACGAAGCAACGGTCAAAAAAATCAGTGGTCAAAAAATAGATGCGATTGAAATCAGAATTGATCAGGATGTGTTCCATCAGTTTGCCGTGAAATCCGTTTTACCGGATGACACCTCTACTTTGGTGTTTAGCCTTTAAGTTCTACCTGCGGCAAATTGATTGCAAGGATTTCTTCATAAGGATTGCATTATTGTTTGGCTGGTAATGCCTTAATGACATCCATTAACAGCTCATTTGCCCCACCCCAAATAATTTGAATGCCGATGGCCAGAAGGATAAAGGCGAACAAACGCAGCAACACGTTCGTGCCATTCTCGCCAAGGACGCGCTGAATTTTTGACGCTTCACTGTAAGCGAAATAAATACTTAAGGTGATTGCGCAAATACCCAACAATGCTCCGACGATGGCCGAGAGTTCGTTTTCGATTACAAAGCCAGTAGGTTTTTTATTATTTACAACAAGTGCGATGACGGTTGCAAGTGAGCCTGGGCCAACAGTCAAAGGCAGCGTGAGGGGGTAAAACGTACTTTTCATGGCCGTCGAGTCACTGATGCGCGAAGCATCCGCGCCATCATTGGAAGATTTGGAAGACCCATCATTTAGAATATTCCAACCCATCACTGCGACGACTAAACCACCCGCTATTTTAAGAACGGGTAAAGAGATACCAAAAAATAGTAGCAACTGGGGACCAACAAGCATTGCCCCGATCAGCATCACAAAACTATTGATACTGATGCTTCTAGCTAATTTTTTCCTGACTTCTCCCGAACACGCCTGCGTGAGATTCAAAAAAACAGGTGCGCCGCCTAGTGGGTTAATGACGGGGAATAATGTCGCAAAAACGGTTACAAAGACCGTGAGTGACTCATGAATGAATTGCACAAGTAGTACCCTGAATTTTTGAATAATATTAACTTATTACTTACAATCAAGACTCAAGGCTACTTTTTTGTAAGAAGTACAGGCTGAACAATTCGCGGCCGCTCGCTGCGCCCTGCTCTTAAATGTCAACCTTTCATTTTTTATCAAAATAAAATGCTTAAAAAAAGAATCAATTCAGTCATTATCTGCTTATCCGCGGTTTGGGGATCGACACTCTTTACGCAGACTTGCTCAGCCCAGGCCAAACAGCCAACACAAGCACCCGTTACTTACCTGAATCAAGCTTGGTCAGACCAAGACCGCGCAGCGTATTACTGGACCTCACAGGGCTCGGCGCTGCTGTCCTATGACATTTACCTCGCCTTACAGGTCGCAGGCTCCGACGGATTATTCAATTCCCCAAAAAATAGTGATCGTCTAGGACTGTTAACAGAGCCCACAAACCCCAAGATCAATCCAGACGGCTTGCCAATTGGCATCGCAAAAGCGGTCGTCTCTTCGGGGCAGTTCAAAGGTGTGTACGCAGGCATGACCTGTGCAGCCTGTCATACGGGTCAAATCCAGTACAAAGGGCAGCAAGTTCGTATTGACGGCGGCGTGCCCAACAGACTCAATGCGATCGCCTGGATTCAGTCTCTGAATGCGTCCGTCCAAGAAACGCTTGAGAATCCTGAGCGCTTTCAGGCCATGTTAGAGCGGATACGTTCTCGCGGTCCGGTAGATGAATCAGACTTAAGAATGCGTCTTGAGACCGATGCGGTCTTTGTTTCGAAAGTCGCAAATCTTGAACTAGCAATCCCCTTCCATCCAGGGCCGGGGCGTATGGATGCGTTGAGCGGCATTAATAACCTGTTTATGTCGATCGATACTGACATCATCGAAAACCTTCGTTTATCAACCGCACCGGTGAAAGCACCGTTTTTATGGAATGCCTCGCAATCGGCTTGGGTGCAATGGAGCGGCGTTGCAGAAAACCCAATCGCTCGCAACCACAGCGAAGCTCTGGGTGTATTTGTCCGTACTGATCTGTCATCCGCACGTGCGATTGCGGGGACGTTTGAATCAACCCACGATGTCAGGGGTCTCATTAAACTCGAAGAATTGCTCAGACGCCTTGCGCCACCCGCATGGCCTGAACAAATTCTGGGCAAACTGGATCAAGGAAAAGTTGAAATCGGCGCAAAGCTTTTTGCAAAGCACTGCCTTGAATGTCATACCGCGTATCCTTATCGCTGGGGAGCAGAGCGACTCCAAGGCAAACGCATGATTGAAAATGCGCTAGTCCCGCTCAGCGTTATTGGCACTGATCCAGCGCAACTCAACAGCCCCTCGTTTGATTCGAAAGCAACATTCAAAACGGGTCAGCTGTCACCCTTGTTCAACGGTAAAACGCTCGTGACCGCAAGTGAGTATTTTGCTCAAATACATGACAAGATGATTATTCAGAATATTGAGCTTGCCAAGCCCTTTTCCGCGCAAGAGCAGATACTCATGAATGGTTACCTAAGCCAAACATACACTCCTATGGTCAATAAAGGCCCAGTCAATAGCTACAAGGCTGCGCCGCGAGAGGGCGCATGGTCTAGCGCTCCTTTTTTACATAACGGCTCCGTGCCGAACCTCTATGAACTGCTGTCCCCAGAGTCGGAGCGCTCTAAACGTTTTTATGTCAACCGAGAATTTGATCCCGTCAAACTCGGAATTGATACCTCGCTCCAGGCACGTGGATTTTTATTTGATACCCAACTGCCAGGCAATTCAAACGCGGGACATGCTTTTCAGTCAGGAAACGGCAAGGGAATCATCGGACCAGAACTGTCGGTCGCCGAACGTTATGCGTTGATCGAATATATGAAATCAATCCCGAAGCTTCCCGGTCAGGTCACTCCCTTCGGCGGCCCGGCCAATCCCGTCATCGCTGCAGAAGACCCACTTTGGTTTAATACCAAGCACCCATACTGATTTTAAGGAATACACATGTCTGACCATATTGATGGACCACGTTCAATCGGTGACCCACCAACGGACGTCACAGATTTGTTTGCTTTCAGAAGTCCTGAAAACCCAGACCGTTGCGTCTTTGTAGCTAATTTTTTTCCCTTCGCAGGAAAATCCGCCCTTTTCTCAAATGCGGCGGATTACAACATTGTGGTGCGACAAGTCACGCAAACCGGCATGGGGGCACAGGCTGGCTTTAAACCTGTGGGCTCTGAGCTACGCTTTACGTTTCAGTTTGACAGTCTGCAAAGCGGTGTGGACGGTCAGGCACATGCGCAACAGGGCATCTGCACATTACCAGATGGTCGAACGCTCAAATTGACGGCCAATCAGGAAGGTGGCGTTGCAACCTCGGACAATACAGTGCGTGTGTTTGCTGGCCTGAGATCCGATCCATTTTTTGTCGGCTGGTTTCGTGACGGTACCTGGAAGCCTGTCAACAACCTCATTGAAGGCGATAATATTTTGAGCATTGTGCTCGAAGTTGAGACCGCTAAAATTTTAAAGCCTCAAAACGGTACGTTGTTTGGCGCCATCGCAGAAACCACGTCCAGAGTGAACAAGAATTCAAGTAACTTAAAATTTCAGCGCTATGACTGGGCGGGTCGTCCCGAGCAAACAAATTTCATCTTGTTCATGCCCGGCAAAACGGACTTGAGCGACCTCTGGAACCAGCAGACTCCTTTTGCTTTGAGCGAAGAATTCATCCCGATCTTTCGTCAGCGTCTGACCGAAAGCCTCAGGCAATGGGACCTGAATGACGACAAAATTAACTGGGATGCCCCCGCGCTTGATGCCCACGTTAATATCCGCTTAAATGACTTTTTACTGATTGATATAGCTAAACCTACAACTGACACGAGCTACCTTGAAATTGAAAAAAGTGCCATCGAAGCCCGTCCCCATGTAACTGGGGGTGGACGCACACTGAATGCCAAAGACATTGATATTTTGGTCACGTGGCTAACTAATCGCGATCAGGGCTCTTTTTTACAAAGCCCAGCAACACAAGCCACCAAACCAGCGGGGACGGTATTTCCCTATGTACAACCTCCTAACGTTGGGATCACGCGCATCACACGTCAGATAGATGTGCAAGCATCTCCGGAACGCGTCTGGGTCGTCGTCGGTAACTTTGGTGGCCTGTGGCATCCGCTTATCGCCAACCTGTCAATCACCGGTGAGGGTATCGAACAATTGCGCCGCATTGAGACTATTGACGGCAAGGTGTTTATTGAACGCCTGCAAGCGCTCGATGCGAATAACAAAGTACTCACCTACACAATGATCAGCGGCTTGCCGGCTGACTTTTACGAAGGCCAGATAAGTGTTGAACCCAACGGCACAGGTTCGCGCATCGTATGGACGGTTAACTTTCGCCACGCGGGTATGGCTGGATTATTTTTAGGTCTTACTATTTCAACGCTTATTGATACAGGCATGGCAGCTCTACAGGCAAAGTTTGCATCAAAACAATGAGTACAAGAAACATAAAATTTGCCCAATGTCCGCCCGCGACGCAAGCCGAGATTGCAGTCTTGAATCACGAAAGCTCACTCGCGCGCTACTGGTCTGTGTTGAGTCAGTGGCCTGAGCGTCAAGGTACGGCATTACAAATTGCTGATGAAGAGAAAAAAAGAAACCAGTTTTTTGGGGATGCCTCTGCGCTTGATCGTCTGGTTGCGTTAGGCCAGGCACGCTGTGCGTCCTATCCAGAAAGACTAGAAACACATCTTCTCGCAGCGCGAATCGATTCGATGCGACATCATTTTGCACAAGCAAAGCTACATGTATGCAGCGCTGAAAACCTCGGCGCGGCCCCTGATGAGCTTTTAGAGCTTCGTTTAGCGCTTGACCAAGCGACAGGTGAACATCCAGACGCACTGCTCAGCGCCCGTCAGGATAGTGCCAAGCTTAAGCCATCACTCCAGAATCTCGTGCCACTTGCTGCGCTCTATGCAGAACGCTGTGACATTGAAATGGCTGAGCAAACTTATCTTCAGGCACTTGCCGCCTACGAAGATCTCTCGCCATTTCCGCTGGCATGGGTATGCTTCCAGCTGGGTCTACTCTGGGGTGAAACCGCCTCAACCACGGATCCCGAGCAGGCTGCATATTGGTATAAACAGGCACTTGCTTACTTACCAGGTTACACACACGCGAACGTTCATCTGGCTGAAATTTATCTTGCGGCAGACGATCACGCACAAGCAAAGGCATTACTGCGACCCAGCTTGAACTCAGGTGATCCAGAAGTATTCTGGCGGCTTGAACAAATCGAACAAGCAGAGGGTAATGAGAAAGAAGCACAGCGATATCACACGCTTGCCGTACAAACGTATGAGGCAATTCTAGCGCGTCATGTGCTCGCTTTCGCCGACCATGGGGCCGAGTTTTATTTATCTGAGGGCA
>CAIPID010000072.1 GCA_903865015.1 uncultured beta proteobacterium
CTACCGTCAGACTGGCCTTTTGTCGGGTCACAGGATGGAAGGGCGAGCCGCGCGGACTTGAAAACCAGGAACTGCGCTGGGTGGAGCTTAAGCACGCCCACGAAGTCCCTCAACTGTTGCCGGCAACTTACCCGCCATTGCGCTGGCTGCAGCTACCCGAGCTGTATGCGATTTCCTCGGCGGGAACCCCAGACGGGCTAGAAAACTTCCTCGATCGTCTGGATCGCGCACTGACTGCAGGGCTCAAACTTTTACAGTGGCGCGAACCTGACTGGCCGGATGGCGTGGCTGCAGAAAATTTACATCTTGCGATGTTAAAGGTGCTGCGGCGTTGTCATGCTGCAGGTGCCAGACTGCTTATCAACAGCGTGCACCCTGAGGCTTGGTGGCTTGAAGCCGACGGTGTCCATCTACGCAGTTTTGATGCTGATATGACCCGTAGCCGCCCCGAGCAAATAGATCAACATAAACTCTTGGCGGTCTCAGCACACAACAAAAAAGACCTTGAACACGCTCGCACACTCAATGCTGACTTTGTTGTATTGGGTCCTGTCTTGCCAACGGCCTCACACCCTGAACATCCAGGCATGGGCTGGGAGGCCTTTGCAGCACTCAACGCGCTCGCTGGCCTGCCTGTTTACGCGCTAGGCGGGCAATCGCGCGCAACGCTCCAGGCAGCTCAATCAGCGGGTGCTCACGGCATTGCTGCCATCAGACAAGGGCTGGACTGAGGTCGATTCCCCCTGGTCTGCAGACTTGTCTGTATCGGCAATAACCTTGCCCTTGCTATCGAGCTTGCTCATGTCGTCCATCGTCCAACCCCCACCCAAAGCAACGATCAGCTGTACGCTTGAGGCCAAGCGATTGCCAAGCAAGGTGATGTAGTTGCTTTCATTATTCAGTGCGCTGTTTTGCAAGACAGACACGCTGAGATAATCAATCAACCCTTGGTCGTATTGGTTAGACGCTAATCTGACGGCCTCCTTAGAGGCCTCGACGGCAGCAAGTCGTGCCACTAACTCGCGGTCATACACACGCAACTGCACCATCGCATTGTCGACTTGCTGCAACGCCTGCAAAACAACCAAACGATAGGCTGCGGATTGCGCATCAAGAATCGCTCTGTTTTGCTCAATCACAGCATTGCGGGCGCCGCCATCAAAAATAGCCTGTGCAAGCGCAGGACCAAGAGACCAGAATTGCGCAGGTGCGGTAATCCACTGCAAATAATCATTGGTGCGATAGCCACCTGTTGTATTAAGCGTCAGGGATGGAAACCATGCGGCAATAGCCACACCGATTTGAGCGTTTGCTGCAATCATCTGCATCTCTGCTGCGGCAATATCGGGACGCTGTTCAAGCAATGTCGAGGGCAATCCGACAGGGATCGCTGGCGGCTTAAGTGCGAAGGGGATTGGCTTAATCGAAAAACTCGATGGCACGCGTCCCAACAGCACCGCAATTGCATTTTCATACACAGCGCGCTGCTGCTCTGTATCGATCAGCTGAGCGCGTGTGCTTTCGAGTTGCGTTTTAGCGGTAGCAACATCACCAGGGTTGGCAACACCGGCGTCAAACTTATTGGTAGTCAGCGTTAGCGCTTGTTGGTATGCGTCAACAGAACTTCTTAAGACGCGGGCCAGCTCATCCAGAGAACGCAGTTGCATGTAGGTCAACGCCATGGTGCTTTGCGCCGTCAGACGCGCGCCACCCAGGTTTGCCGCAGCAAGGTTTTTATTGGCGGTCTGCGACTCAATGTTGCGACGAACGCTCCCCCAAATGTCGAGCGTCCAACTGGCCGTTGCGGACAAACTGTAAGTATCGTAATTCGTTGCAGACACAACGCCTGCAGCGCTGGTCGCTGAACCACCCACGCGGCTTAAGGATGTACCAGCTGAAATCGTAGGCATCAAAGGTGCCTGGGCACCACTCAACACGCCGATCGCTTGCCGGTATTGGGCTTGAGCCTGTGCCACATTCAGGTTGGCCACATTTAACTCATCCATCAAGCCGTTAAGTGTCTCATCCTGAAAAATCACCCACCAGTTTCCCTTTGGGCGTGCAGCGATCGTTGGATCAGCAGGTTGCCAGCCGGACGTTTCACGAAATTGGGCCCCAACATCAACTTTCGGTCTGACGTAATCAGGACCTACCTTGCACGCAGTGAGCGTACAAATCAAAACGAGCATGCTTGCAACTCGCCAGCAGCGGGGTGTCACACGCATTGAAAAAATTGAAGGGTGATTCATCATGGCCGTAAATTTTGCGAGCGATGGGGTTCAGTGAGACCGAACCATTGACGAGACTTTAACCAGGCGCTAAACCGATCAAGGTAAAGATAAACAACTGGTGTCGTATAGAGGGTCAGCAACTGACTGACGAGCAGCCCTCCTAGAATAGTGATTCCTAAAGGTTGGCGCAGTTCAACGCCTGCACCACTGGCAAATACTAGCGGAAAAGCACCAAATATTGCCGCAGATGTCGTCATTAATATAGGACGAAAGCGTGTCATGCAGGCGAGGTGAATGGCCTCTTTGGGTGCCATGGCTAAACGCCTTTCGGCATCCAGTGCAAAATCGACCATCATGATTGCGTTTTTCTTGACGATGCCAATCAATAAAAAGACTCCGATCAAGGCGATCAAACTAAATTCCGTGCGTAGCACCAACAAGGCAAGCAATGCGCCTACACCGGCCGAAGGCAAGGTCGATAAAATTGTGAGGGGATGGATGGTGCTCTCGTAAAGGATACCCAACACAATGTACATCGTTATGATCGCGGCGAGAATCAAAAGGGGCTGATTGGAAAGTGCTTTTTGTAATAACTGCGCCGTACCCTGAAAACCAGCTTGAATTTTGTCCGTGGGCATATTAATTTCTGCTATCGCATTATTGATGGCCTCGGTCGCTTGCCCTAGCGTCACGCCAGGCGCCAAATCAAAAGAAATCGTATCTGCGACAAAAAGTCCCTGGTGATTGACCGAAATGGGCGCATTCCGATCCTCGAAATGCGCAAAGGCCTTCAAGGGCACACGCTCACCGCTGGCATTCATGACATACACATCTTCCAATGATTCAGGTCCGACCGCGTGCTCGGGCGACACACCCAGGACGACACGATACTGATTCAATGGCCGATAGATCACGGAAATCTGACGTTGAGAAAACGCATCATTGAGTTGTGCGGAAATTTTTGCCATTGACACGCCCAGCCGTGTCGCGGCCTCACGGTTCACAATAAGCTCGATTTCCCTGCCCTTATCCTCAACATCGGTATCGACATCGACAAGTTCGGGTAGTTTCGCAATCGCTTGCTGGACCTTGGGCAACCACTCTTTCAAATCCGAAAGCTCCGAGGCCATCAGCGTGAACTGATAATTTGAACTACTTTGGCGAGCACCCGCGCGAACGTCTTGCGCACCGATCAGAAACAGACGCGCCCCAGGCATCGAACCAAGCTGTGGGCGCAATCTATTCACAACATCCTGGACCGCGAGTTTGCGCTCTACAAAAGGCTTGAGCTGAACGGCAAGAAAACTGGTGTTGCCCCCCCCTGAGCCACTGGCAAAAGCAGTGACTGTTTGTACTGCAGGATCAGCCAAAACCATTTTGCGGAATTTATCCAGTTTTGGTCCCATCGCATCAAACGAGGTCCCCGCGTCGGTCGAAAAGAAACCAATCATCATGCCCGTATCTTGCTGAGGGAACAAACCTTTCGGGATAATTTTATAAAGATACACATTTAAACAAATGGTCGCGAGCAGCAAGAGCATCATTGTTCTCCCGTGCCGAAGCGCCCAATCCAGTGTGCGGCTATAAAATTGCGTCGCGCGGCTCAAAGAACGATCCAGACGCGCAATCCATCTGCTCAAACGCGTAGAGGTTGAGCGTACATCCCGATCCTCGTGAGCACGGAGCATTCTCGAAGCCATCATAGGGGTCAGGGTGAGCGAAACGATCATTGAAATTAAAATCGAAACAGAGAGCGTGACCGCGAACTCCCTAAACAAACGGCCCGGCAAGCCACCCATCATTAAGATAGGGATAAACACGGCAATCAAAGAAATACTCATGGATAGCACGGTAAACCCAACTTCCTTAGTACCGCGAAGCGCCGCGCGAAACGGCGACTCTCCTCGTTCGATATGCCTGATGATGTTTTCCAGCACAACAATGGCATCGTCAACCACAAAGCCAGTGGCGACAATCAGTCCCATCAAAGACATCGTGTTCAGTGAGTAATGCAATAAGTACATCACGCCAAATGTGCCGATCAGTGATACCGGCACAGCGATGGTTGGAATGAGTGCGGCGCGCCAGTTGCGTAAAAATATCAGCACCACGATCATCACTAGAAAAATAGAGATGATCAATGTTTTCTGCGCTTCAGATACGGAGGTTCGAATACTTGGCGTGCGATCCATCGCAACCTCAACATTCACATCGGCAGGCAAAATCGCTTTTAAAACGGGTAACTCACGTCGGATTTCATCTACTGTTTGAATAATATTGGCATTTGCCTGCGTACGTACGATCACCAGAATCGCTCTGTTATCGTTAAAGTAGCCCACGTTGCGAATATTTTCGACGGAGTCTTCAACCGTTGCGACATCGGATAGCCGCACAGGGGAGTTGTTACGCCACGCAACAATGAGGGGGCGATACTCCTCTGCTTTAGTGAGTTGATCATTGGCGATCACCTGCCAGCGATTGGTTTCATTCTCAAGCAAGCCCTTAGGCATGAGCGCGTTTGACGATACAACAGCCGTGCGAACTGCATCGAGTGCTATGCCATATTGTGTCAGTGCATCAGGATTCAGATTGATACGCACCGCAGGCGTTGAACTGCCACCAACCTGAACCTCGCCCACACCTGGTATCTGCGACAGTTTTTGCATCACGATCGTTGTCGCTACATCGTAGAGCTTACCCATCGATAACGAGTCTGACGTCAAGGCAAGAATCATGATCGGATTGGCCGACGGATTTACTTTTTTATAAGTAGGATTCTGCCTCAACCCGCTTGGCATCATGGCCCGAGCGGCATTGATACCCGCCTGAACATCTTTAGCCGCATCATTGACGTTACGATCCAGATCAAACTGAAGCGTGATGCGTGAAGACCCGACAACATTACGCGAGGTCATCTCCGTGACCCCTGCAATCGTACCGAGCGACGACTCAAGCGGCGTAGCAACCGTTGAGGCCATCACCTCAGGACTCGCGCCAGGCATCGTGGCGGTGACCGAAATCGCAGGAAACTCAATTTGCGGCAAAGGTGCGACCGGCAGCAATGAGTGCGCCAGCGCGCCCGCCAGCACAACTGCGGTCCAAACAAGGGTCGTTGCGATCGGACGAAAGATAAAAGGGCCGGATATATTCATCGCCAGCAGGCCTATTTCTTTAATGAAACGGCGCGCGCGCGCAGTCGATCAAAAAACAAGTAAATAACCGGCGTCGTAAATAGCGTGAGTACCTGACTAACCAGCAAACCGCCAACCATCACGAGACCTAACGGCTGCCTGAGCTCTGCTCCGGTACCCGTTGCCAGCATCAAAGGTATCGCACCAAACAATGCTGCCAACGTTGTCATCAAAATAGGTCGGAACCGCAACAGTGCAGCCTGATGGATCGCCTCACGCGCCGACATGCCTTGTTTACGCTCGGCATCCAACGCGAAATCGATCATCATGATGGCGTTTTTCTTAACGATACCGATCAACAAAATGATGCCGATAATGCCGATCATATCGAGATCGCGTCGGGTCAGAATGAGTGCTAATAACGCACCAATTGCCGCCGAGGGCAATGTCGACAAAATGGTGATTGGATGAATAAAGCTTTCATACAAAATACCTAGCACGATATACATCGTCACAATCGCAGCCAGAATCAGCAGTAATGTGCTTGAGAGCGAAGACTCAAAGGCTTGGGCGGCACCCTGAAAGCGCGAACGAATGCTGACCGGCAGTTCGACTTCGCTCTGTGCGGCATTGATCAACTCAACTGCATGGGAAAGCGATGCTCCCGGAGCCAAATTAAAAGAGATCGTAACGGCTGGAAACTGGCCAATCCGATTAATCACCTGAGTCGAACGACGCTCAGAGACTTTAACCACGCTGGATAAAGGTACTGGTTTGCCTGCTGTCGTTTGCACGTAAATAGAATCAAGCGACGAGGCGTCACGTCTGAACTCTGGCGCCACCTCAACCACCACCCTATATTGGTTGGATTGCGTAAAAACTGTAGAAGCCTGACGCTGGGCAAAAGAGTCATCCAGCGCATCATCTATTAATTGAGTCGTTACCCCCAGACGCGCAGCTGCTTCTCGGTCAATTTCGATATAGGTGGATAAGCCCTGATCCTGCATGTCATCCACCACATCGGCCAGCTGCGGAATTAAGCGCAGCTTATCCATCAGGATGGGCACCCACTTTCCCAGCACCGCGGCATCTGGATTTTCGAGGGTAAGTTGATACTGTGTCCGGCTGACACGATCCTCGATGGTCAAATCCTGCAAAGGCTGAAAATAGAACTTCAGCCCATCAAAGGAGGACACAGAATCTTGGAGATGGCGAATAATTGTCATGACGTCATCTTGACGTTGCGCATGCGACTTGAGCGCAATCTGCATGCGCCCAGTATTAAGTGTCGGATTACTAACGTCCACCCCGATAAAGGAAGAGATCGAATCAACCTGGGGGTCTTGCAACAATATTTTGACGCCATCCTGTTGGCGCCGAGACATTTCTGCAAATGAGACGTTAGGTGGCGCCTGCGTGACGACCTGAATCAGACCGGTATCCTGTTGTGGAAAAAAGCCTTTGGGTACGATTACATACAAACCCCACGTCACCACAAACGTCGCAATCGCTACTAGCAGTGTGAGCTTTTGCCGATTCAAAACGATTTGCAGTCCGCGATCATAAGCAGCTATCAGCTGATCAATAACAACACCGGCCCGGGTCACAAACCAACCATGTTTTTCTTCGTGTCCGGCACGCAGTAGCCGTGAGCAGAGCATGGGTGTGAGCGTCAGCGAAATCAGCAAAGAAAACAAGATCGAGATCGCCAAGGTGATCGCAAACTCTCTGAACAGTCTGCCAACAACCTCGGACATGAATAGTAAAGGGATCAGCACCGCAATCAGCGAAACGGTAAGCGACACCAGGGTAAAGCCAATCTGTGAGGCGCCTTTTAGCGCCGCCTGCAATTTAGACTCCCCCGCTTCGAGATAACGGGCGATATTCTCGATCATCACGATCGCGTCATCCACAACAAAACCTGTGGCAATCGTCAGCGCCATCAAAGTCAGATTATTAATACTGAATCCCGCCAGATACATCACCCCAAAAGTACCGATCAGGGATAGAGGCACCACCACACTGGGGATGAACGTTGCCGTCATCGTGCGCAGAAATACAAACGTGACTAGCACCACCAGCACGATGGAGATCAGCATTTCTTGTTTAACATCGCGCACAGACTCTCGGATCGTCTGAGTACGGTCAGACATCAGCGTGACATCAAAGTTTGCTGGCAAAGCCTGTTTAAGCTGAGGCAGCAGCGATTGAATCCGATTCACTACCTCAATGACATTCGCGCCGGGCTGTCGTTGCACATTGAGCAATACCGCAGGTTGCAAATTACTCCAAGCGGCCAGTCGCAAGTCCTCCGGACCGATCACAACTGTCGCCACGTCAGATAGTTTGAGTGGCGCGTTATTGCGATAGGCCAAAATCAAATCCAGATAATCCTGAGGCGAGTGGAGCTGATCATTCGTATTGATCGTGGTTGAACGCAAAGGACCGTCCAAGGTTCCTTTTGGTTGATTAACGTTGGCCGCAACCACTGCGGTTCGCAAATCAGCCATCGTCATGCCCATAGCACCCAGCGACTTAGGGTTGGCCTGAATCCGCACAGATGGACGCTGCCCCCCCAGAACGGTGACTAATCCTACACCAGGGATTTGCGATAACTTTTGCGCAATACGTGTATCAACCAAATCTCTAACTTGCGGCAATGGCACGGTTGATGAAGAAATGGCCAACGTCACGACAGGCGCATCGGCAGGGTTAACCTTGTTGTAGATCGGAGGCGCAGGCAAGTCTTTAGGCAACAAGCTAAATGATGCGTTAATTGCTGCCTGCACCTGCTGTTCGGCCACATCTAGCGGCAACTCCAAAACAAATTGCAGCGTGATGACCGAAACACCTGCCGCACTACTCGAAGCCATTTGCTTCAGACCAGGCATCTGTCCGAATTGTGTTTCTAACGGTGATGTCACAAGCGCCGCCATGACATCTGGACTCGCACCTGGATAATTCGTCGCGACCTGAATGGTTGGATAGTCAACCTCGGGCAAAGAAGCAACAGGCAAACCGCGATAGCCAATCAAGCCCGTAAGTAACAACGCCACCATCGCAAGCGTGGTGGCGACTGGACGGGAGATGAATGGGCGCGATAAATTCATGGTCGCGACTGACCTGTTTGAGGTGTTGCCTGGCCTGCTGCGGGTGCGCTTAAAGGTGGGTTTAGTGATGCGCTGTCAGATGCACTGACGGACGCGGGTGGCGCAGAGCCATCGCCGATCACCCGCACCTTAGAGCCGGCGCGCAGTCGGTCTGTGCCTTCGAGCACGACTTTATCTCCCGCCGTAATTCCCTCAAGAATCACAACCCGATCCGCCGTGCGCGGACCAACCTTAACTTGTTTAACCGCGGCGCTGCCATCGGCCTGCAAGACATAAAGAAAGGCACCCTGACTGCTTTGCTGAACGCTAGCGGCAGATACCGTCAAAGCGTCCTTCAATGTGCGAACAAGTATGCGTACATTTACAAATTGATTCGGGAACAAGGCATCGTCATCGTTGGCAAACTGGGCCTTTAGTTTGAACGTACCCGTCGTCACATCAATCTGGTTATCAACCGTCATCAATACACCCTGGCCCAGGCGCTTGGTATCTGCCCGATCATAGGCATCCACTGTAAGTGTCTTGCCCGCAAGCATCGGGTCACGCACTTCGGACAGATTGCTTTCAGGTAAGGTAAAGACCAACGATATGGGCTGAGTCTGGGTCAGCACGACAATGCCCTGAGGATCATTCGTCACCAGAATATTGCCCACATCAAACTGACGCAACCCCAGACGACCTGAGATAGGCGCAACAATTCTTGTGAAATCCAATTGCAACTGAGCATTGTCGACAGCGGCCTGATCCGTCAAAATAATCGCCTGATACTTTTTAACCAGAGACATTTGCGTATCCACAGTCTGGCCGGCTATCGACTTTTGTTCTTTCAGAGTTTTGTAACGCTTGAGATCAAGCTTGGCATTTTCGTATTGGGACACATCCTGAGCTAAAGTACCTTTGGCCTGATCCAGAGCAACTTTATAAGGACGCGGATCGATGCGGGCAAGCAAATCTCCCGCTTTAACTTTATCGCCTTCTTTGAAGGGAATCTCAACTAATTCGCCTTGAACGCGGCTGCGCACTGTGACCGTAGCGAATGCAGTGACTGTACCCAAGCCTCGCAAATAAATATCGAGATCCTGAACTTTTGCAATTTCAATTTTGACAGGAACCGGCGGGGTTGCCCCAGCAGCATAGCCTGCTTTTTTTTCTGGAATAGAGGTCCGCGATCCGGCAAACCACCAGACTGCCAAACCGATAAGTAACAAAGCAACAAGCGCCCACACAAGACGATGACGGACAACTAGCCTTGCCACATTACTTTCGGACATGATTAACCCAACAAAACCTGAATTGGCTATTGTCGCTCAAGAACCTGTCTGGCGCATTGTTTGGGAGAGGATTTGTAGTCGTTCGCAACAACTTTATCGTTGCAAACACCGATTAGTCGGGCAAGTGCATCCTACAAGGAGCACAAGGCCATCTTGAAAGAAATGTCGCGCGTCATCGCCTGAGGCTTTTGATCGCCCCCCTGAGAGGCAAAACGAATCCATACCATGTATTTATTAGCGCTGATTTCCGGGAAGGTACAGGCCGACTCGTCGATCCAGACACGCAATAATTGATAGACCTTTCCTGCGAGCATCTGCTGATACGCACCTTGCGGAGCGACAGCAGCTTCGGCTTGGCCGGATTCACGCAACAACCTGAGTACGATGGCAATGCCTTCCTGCAAAGGTATGAGCGATGACATCCAATGCTTTAAGTCTGCGCAGCGTTCGATTTCAGGCCGATACTGCCAGGCATGGAACGAAGGCATATCAACTTGTGTGCCGCCACCGGGCACAGCTAAGCGGCCGCGCAAACTGGCGAGCCACTCATTTTCTCTTAGTATTTGTCCGGTTTTACCTGCAGCATTTAAATTTGCAGCCACCCGCTCTATTTCGTTGAGCATGGCGGTTAAGGTTTTAACTTCAACGCCTGGGTGATCTTTCAAACCCATCAGGACCATGCGCTGACGTTCAAGATCCTGCAAGACGCTACCCTTCATATCCGTGCGTTCAGTCGCATCCAGCAGATCAAACAGCGCAGAAAGGGCCACTTGGTGAAGCTTTGGGTCGCCAGGGCGAGCGAAAAACACCATTCGATCGAACAAAGACTCCAGGCGCATCAGCGCACGGACTCGTTCGTTAAAAGGATATTCAAAAAGGATCACTGTCGTGAAGCGCCCTGAAAAATTGATCTGAATGACTTAAAAAATTCATTTTACCCTGCAAGGTTACACCAGGCTTTGTGCAAGACCAAGGCCTGGTTCTCAAGTTGGGCTATCGAAATGCTTTTGGAGTTGTCAATGACATCATCCGCGACCGCTATTCGCTGCGCGCGGGTCGCCTGAACATCCAGTATTTTGCGGATTGTGGCCAGAGGAATCCCGCTACGCGCTTGCACCCGATCAATTTGGGTCGACTCGTCACAATCGACCACGCAAAGGCGATCAATACGATCCAACCATCTGCCCGACTCAACGAGCAGCGGAACAACAAATACCGTATATAACCCCCGCGCCTGCTCCGCCTGCCTGAAGACCTCCTGTGCAATCAAGGGATGCAAAATCGATTCTAGCTGCGCGCGTCGGACGCTCTGGGCAAAAACAAGCTCCCGCATTCGTGCACGATCAAGTGCGCCAGCAGCGTCAATCACATCGCTGCCAAATGCAAGGGAAATAGGTTCAATGGCACGACCACCTGCAGCAGTCAGACTATGCGCGATCAAATCGGTATCAATCACATCTGCGCCCCAGGAGCCTAGCCAATTAGCGACCTGTGTCTTGCCCGAGCCAATCCCACCCGTCAATCCAAGCTTAAACATGTGCAAATCTACCCTTTTGGTGCGTAGTCACAAAAAAGAATCAGAATACCTGCCATTGCAAGAAAAGGGCCAAAAGGGATGGCCGTCGAGCCGGGCAGGCGACAATAACGGTGCACGATGATGCCAACCAGAGCACCCGAGAGCGAAGCATAGAGTAGCAAGGAGGGAATTGCCTGAACACCTAACCAGGCACCTAGGGCTGCTGCGAGCTTGAAATCTCCGAACCCCATCCCCTCGCGGCCTGTTTTCCACTTATA
>CAIPID010000073.1 GCA_903865015.1 uncultured beta proteobacterium
AGATAGTCGTCCTGACGGAAGGGATAGAAAGACATCCACAGACCAAAGCGCTCGGACAGGGAGATTTTTTCTTCGACCGTTTCGCCTGGATGGATCTCGCCATCAGACTGATGCTTGTAGCTGAGGTTTTCGCTCATGTACTCCGGCATCAAGTGGCGGCGGTTGGAGGTGGCGTAAATGAGCACATTGTTGCCTGTCGAAGCTGCCGAGCCATCGAGCACAGACTTCAGCGCCTTGTAGCCGGCTTCGCCTTCCTCGAAAGACAAGTCATCACAGAAGACGATGAATTTTTCAGGACGGCCTGCGACCATATCGACGATATCAGCCAGATCGGCCATGTCGGCTTTATCTACCTCAATGAGGCGCAAGCCGCGATCACCATAGGCGGCGAGCATGGCCTTAACCAGTGAGCTCTTGCCTGTGCCGCGTGCGCCCGTCATCAAGACGTTATTCGAGGGTTTTCCTTCAACGAAATGCAAAGTATTGCGGTCGATGATTTCTTTCTGGCGCTCGATGTGTTGGAGATCTTCACTATTAATCAGGGACACATTCGCGATGGCTTCGAGCCAGCCGTGCGAGGCACCGCGTTTACGCCAGCGAAAGGCATGCGCATCCCAATTGACCGCAGGCGGTGTGGGGGGCAGCCAGGCTTCGAGTTGTGAAAGTACGCGTACGGCACGCGCGAGCAATTCAGCCATCTCTGGGGCTGCGGCTTTATCAGGAGAGTTCATCAGGATCTGTAGTCTGCGTTGATGCTTACGTATTCGTGCGAAAAATCGCAGGTGTAAACGGTTTCGGTGAGCGTGCCGCGACCCAGCGCGATACGCACCAGGATTTCAGGCTCTTTCATGATGCGCTGGCCATCGGACTCTTGATAGTCAGGATTGCGCCCGCCATTTTTGGCCACAAGCACATCTCCGAGCCAGAGATTGACACCTCCTACATCGAGGTCAGCGATCCCCGCGTAGCCAATGGCTGCAAGGATACGGCCGAGGTTTGGATCAGAGGCGAAAAAGGCTGTTTTAACCAAAGGAGAGTGCGCGACTGCGTAGGCGACCAGCAGGGCTTCTTCAGAGGTTTTCGCCTGCTCTACTTTGATCGTCATGAATTTGGTCGCACCTTCTGCATCACGCACGATTTTTTGTGCAAGATCGGTCGCTGCTGCAGCTAGTGCTGCTTTGAGCTCCGCATAGTGGGGATGCGACGTGCTGTCGATCGTCAGACCACTCTGGCCCGTTGCGATCACAATAAAGGAGTCGTTGGTCGAGGTATCGCCATCTACCGTGATGCGGTTAAACGAAACATCTGCCAATTCGCGTGCAAGACCCGTCAGCAGTGATTGTGCAATGCCTGCATCGGTTGCGAGATAGCTCAGCATCGTGGCCATGTTGGGGCGAATCATGCCCGCGCCCTTGCTGATGCCGGTAATCGTGATGATCTTGCCACCAATCGTCAAGCGTTGCGAATGAATTTTGGGCAGCGTATCGGTGGTCATGATGCCGTGCGCGGCACTGACCCAGTTGCCTGGTGCCAGGTTGTTAATGGCTGCAGGTAAACCTGCTTTGATGCGATCAACGGGCAAGGGCTCGAGAATGACACCGGTCGAAAACGGCAGAATCTGTTTGCTGTCGAGTCCCATCAGCTTGGCCAGCGCATCACAGGTCTGATAAGCCGCCTGCATGCCTGGTTCACCGGTACCCGCGTTGGCGTTACCTGTATTGATGACCATGGCTCGAATTTCTTTGCCTGATGCGAGGTGCTCTTGGCACACTACGACAGGCGCTGCGCAAAAACGATTGCGTGTGAATACACCCGCTACACTCGTACCTGCGCTAAAACTGAATACCGTGAGGTCGCGACGATCCGCTTTACGGATGCCTGCTTCGGTGACGCCTATCTCTACGCCGGGGACAGGAAAAACTGCGTCGTCTGACGGGATGTATAAATTAACGGCCATGTCTGGTCACAAAAAAGGGTGGTGAAAGAGGTGGGTAATAAAAAGTGGGTAATAAAAAGATCCAGCAATTATCGCTTTTTTTATTCGCTTAATCGATCGTAATGCCCGTCTGTTGGGCGAGACCCTGCATCTTCAGGATTTCTTTGCGGATAATTTCTCCAAACTCGGCAGGAGTCGATCCGGTAGGAAATAGTCCCATGGCGGCCAGGCGTTCCCGCACGGCAGGCTCGTTGACAGCCTTGGCCGCGGCATCCCGCACACGCTGAATGTCTTTGGCTGGGGTGCCGATGGGGGCCACCAGGCCAAACCAGGATGGATCGTTATTCGACGCAAGGTTGAGTTCCGCATAGGTCGGAACATCAGGCAGTGGCTCAAGACGGGTCGGCCAGGACACGGCCAGGGGGCGAAGCTTTCCCGATTGGATGTGTGGCATGGCCGAGGCTACCTGATCAAAATAAACCATGACCTGCCCACCGACCAGGTCGTTCAGTGCTGGTCCTGCGCCTTTATAAGGGATGTGGGTCATGGAGGTCTTGGTCGTGGTCTTAAATAGCTCGGCCCACATATGGCTGACCGTGCCGTTGCCTGTCGAGGCATAGCTCAATTTGTCAGGGTTAGCTTTCAGGTAGGCCATGAACTCAGCAAAATTCTTAACGGGCAGGGTGGCATTGACAAGTAACACACCGGGCGCCTCGACCAATTCAGTCACTGGCGCAAAGTTTTTGATCGGGTCATAGGGCAGGTTTTTATAGACAGCAGGGTTCACGCCATGGGTCGAGACGGTCGCCACACCAAAGGTTGTACCGTCAGGCGCGGCTTTTGCGACTTCCATCATGCCGATCGATCCGCCTGCACCCCCGCGGTTTTCCACAACGACGGTCTGGCCTAAAATACGGGAAAGCGGCTCGGCAAGCACACGTGCCGCGATATCGGTGGAGCCACCCGCAGGGAAGGGCACGACCAGACGGATCGTCTTGGACTGACTTTGCGCCAAGGCGGGGGGCAGTACAGCACAAGAGATCAAGCCAGAAATACAGGCCAGTACGAGACGTCTATTCATGCATGACTCCATTTCAACAAAAAGATAACCACCTGCTACTATTTGAAACCAAATATTAGGCTCATTTTGCCTGATAACGTCTGTGATGACTGACTTTTCTGGAGAGTATTCATGCGTGTGTTCCATCGTTTGCTTTTAGCGGCGCTGATGTTGCCCGCCCTGGCACTGGCACAGACCCCGATCAAAGTGGGGATCGCCAATGATTTGTCAGGCCCGTTCGCCGCGCTTGGCGCTGAGGCCCGGGATGGTTTTAATCTCGCGATCAAACAACTCGGCAACAAGCTTGGCGGTCATCCTGCTGAATTTTTACAAACCGACATGGGCGGCAATCCTGATCAGGCCAAGCAGCTTGTGACACGCTATATCCAGCGCGACAAGATTGATTTCTTTACCGGCCCGATCGGCTCAAACGTCGCACTCGCCGTGGGCCCAGCCTTGTTTGCAGCCAAAGTCCCATACTTGTCGAATAATCCTGGCCCTAGCCAGTTTGCCGGCGCACAGTGCAACGACTATTGGTTTGGCCTGTCCTACCAGAATGATGCGTTCCATGAGGCCGCAGGTAAAGTCGCTGCCGACCGTGGGTTTAAGAGAATGGTCATCATCGCCCCGGATTACCCTGCAGGTAAAGACGCACTCACAGGCTTTAAGCGCGGCTACAAAGCAGATGTGAATCAGGAGGTTTACACCAAACTGGGTCAGATTGATTACGCAGCTGAGCTAGCACAGTTGCGCGAAGCCAAGCCCGATGCGGTGTATATCTTTTTGCCAGGCGGTATGGGGATTAACTTCATCAAGCAGTTTGTCTCAGCAGGCCTGAATCAAAACATTAAACTCGTCGGACCTGGTTTCTCCGCCGATGAGGATGTGATCCAGGCCGTAGGCGAGCCGATGATTGGTATGTTTAATACCGCACAGTGGGCCTTTGATCTGGACAATGCCCAGAACAAAAAATTCGTCGAGTCTTTCCGTAAGGAATACAACAATCGCAACCCCTCTGTGTATGCCGCACAAGCTTATGACGTGATCATGGCGATCGATGCGGCGGCGAAAGCCACGGGTGGCAAGGTCAGTGACCGCGCGGCTGTGCTTGCAGCCCTTAAGAAAGCGGATTTTGCATCAGTGCGCGGCGAATTCAAATATGGTGCGAATAACTTTCCGATCCAGGCTTACTACGCCCGTGTAGTTGAAAAAGGCGCAGATGGTCGCATCACTAACAAGTTGGTTGGCAAAGTATTCGATGCCTATCAGGATGTCTATGTCGGTGAGTGCAAAAAGTAAATTGCAATGAGTAGCACGCTGATCGCCGAGCAGCTCTTAAACGGGCTGCAGTTCGGTTTAATGCTCTTTCTCATCGCGGCAGGTTTGACGCTGGTGTTTGGCATTCTGGATATTCTGAATGTCGCGCATGGCTCGCTTTACATGGCAGGCGCTTATGTCGCCGCGCAGACCATGCAACTGACCGGATCACTGTTTGCTTCGATCGTGGTGGCTGCGGTTGTGACGGGGTGCGTAGGACTGGTGATCGAGCAGGTCCTGATTCGTAAACTCGTTGTGCGTGACCATCTCGCACAGGTACTTGGTACCTTTGCGGTTATCCTCATCGCCAATGATCTGGTCAAAATGATCTGGGGCCCAGCTCCGATGATGATGAATATGCCGGCAAGCTTGTCTGGCCCGGTTCGTCTGCTGCCCGATCTGCTCTATCCCGCCTATCGATTGCTGATCATTGCCGTGGGCCTGGCGGTAGCTTTGAGCCTTTATCTGTTTGTGACGCGTACGCGTGCCGGTGTGCTGGTGCGAGCAGGTGCATCGAATCGTCAGATGGCAACTCTGATGGGCGTACGCGTGCCTTTACTGTTTCTCGGTGTGTTTGTATTGGGTGCGATCCTCGCAGCCATTGCGGGGGCATTGCTCGGTCCTGTGACAGCTGTTCAGGCCGGTATGGGTGAACAAATTCTCATCCTGGTGCTGGTGTGTATTGTGATCGGCGGTATTGGCTCGATGCGCGGTGCTTTTGTCGGTGCTTTGCTCGTTGGCTTTGTCGATACGGCGGGCCGCGCTTTTTTACCAACCTTGCTTAAAACCATTTTGTCTCCCGCCGTTGCTTCAAGTGTCGGGCCGACGCTTGCCGCAATCTCGATCTACATCCTGATGGCCTTGGTGTTGGTGTTCAGGCCTGCAGGCCTCTTTCCGGCACGCGGTTGATGATGAAAAAGTCTTCGCTCCTGAGTGTGTTGTGTGTTCTTTTATTGATCGCCTTTCCTATCGTCGCGCCTGTGCTGGACCTGACGTTTTATGTTTCTTTTGTCCGACGCGTGCTGATTTTTGCGTTGGCGGCGAGTAGTTTGAATTTGATTCTTGGCTATGGCGGGATGGTGGCTCTGGGGCATGCCGCATTTTTTGGTGCGGGTGCCTATGTCGTGGCGATGTTGTCGGTAGAAGGCGTCTCAAACGCACTGATCGTCTGGCCTGTGGCTATTCTAGTGACAGCATTGCTGGCGCTGTTTGTGGGGATCGTGTCGTTGCGCACGCGTGGCGTATATTTCATCATGATCACGCTGGCGTTTGCGCAGATGGTTTATTACATCTTTATATCCCTACGTAAATATGGCGGCGAGGATGGAGTGAATCTTTCCTCGCATTCAAAATTACCCTGGATTGATTTGGCAGACGACAATTCTTTTTATTATTTTGTTCTGGTTGTGGTGCTGGCGAGTCTCTGGTTGATGAATCGATTCGTACAGGCGCGCTTTGGTCAGGCATTGCAAGGCATTCGTGAAAACGAATCGCGTATGGAGGCTATGGGCTATCCCGTGTTTCGCATTAAATTATTGGCCTTTGTGCTGGCAGCGGCCTTTGCTGCAATGGCCGGAATATTGCTTGCCAATCACAACCTGTTTGTGTCGCCGAGTCTGATGCATTGGACCGAGTCGGCCAATCTCATCATTATGGTGATCGTAGGCGGCATGGGGCTCAGGTATGGTGGCCTGGTGGGGGCTGCTGTCATGCTGACACTCGAAGAATTTTTACGTCTCTATACCGATTATTGGCACATGCCGCTGGGCGTGCTTTTGCTGGCGATCGTGTTGCTCGCGCCGCATGGCTTGGCAGGCTTGTGGAATTCGGCTGTGGCAAAGGCGGTTAAATGAAACCAGTCCTTGTGGTCGATCAACTGGTTAAACGATTTGGGGCGCTGGTTGCCACAGATCATGTCAGCCTGGAAATCCAGCCGGGCGAGATACACGCGCTGATCGGGCCGAATGGCGCGGGTAAATCAACGCTGATCCACTTGCTGTCGGGTACGATGCAAAATGATGGCGGAACCATTCATCTCAATGGTCACGATGTGACACACGCCTCGGCGCATCAGCGCGTTGCGGCAGGCCTGTCACGGTCCTACCAGATCACTAATATTTTTAAAAATATGAGCGTACTGGAAAATCTGCTGCTTGCTGTCCAGGCGCACGCGGGCAGTAGTTTTCGTTTTTGGGCACCCCGCCGACATGACGTGTCACTATTGCATGCGGCGCAGGCACTTGCAGAGCAGTGCGCGATCGATGAAAGCTTGTGGAGCCAGTCTGCGGGTACCTTGCCACATGGTGAGCAGCGCAAAATTGAATTCGCGCTCGCATTTGCCGCAAATCCTTCAGTGTTGTTGCTCGATGAGCCCATGGCTGGCATGGGGCCTGACGAAACGCTTCGCCTGACGGAAATGATTGAATCGATGCGCGGCCGAATGAGTATGGTGTTGGTCGAGCACGATATGGAGGCCGTGTTTCGCCTGGCTGATCGTATTTCCGTACTTGTCTATGGCCGCTTGATCGCGACCGGAACGCCCGAGCAAATCCGTGCGAATCCCGAAGTCCGGCAAGCTTATCTCGGAGCGGATGCATGATGCTGCGCGCGCAACATCTCTCAAGCGGCTATGGCATGAGCCAGGTGCTGTTCGATGTGTCGTTAGAGATCGCTGCAGGTGAGGTCGTGACCTTGTTGGGAAGAAACGGTATGGGCAAGACTACGCTTGTGCGTACCTTGTTTGGCGAGCTGGCATTAAAGCCGTCGCAAGCCGATTCGCCTGCCATTATGCTCGATTTCATGGGGCAAAGCGTGGCAGGCTGGCCACCTGATCGTATCGCCCGACTGGGTATGGCGATCGTGCCCGAGGGGCGCCAGTGCTTTCCGAATCTTTCCGTACGTGAACACCTCACCGCGTTTGCAGATCAGCGCAACCCTGATGCGACAGAGCATTGGGATGCGGATAAAGTATTTACGTTGTTTCCACGGTTGCGAGAGCGTGCGCATCACATGGGTAATCAGCTATCGGGCGGCGAGCAACAGATGCTGGCGATTGGTCGTGCCCTCGTGACTAATCCTCGTTTGCTGATACTGGATGAGGCGACCGAAGGCCTGGCGCCATTGATACGTGAAGAAATCTGGCAATGTCTGGCCAGGTTGCGCGATAGCGGTCAGACGATTCTGGTGATTGATAAGTATGTCGACCGGCTGATCAAACTTGCTGACCGGCACATTATTCTCGAACGTGGCCGAGTGGTCTGGGATGGTCATTCCAGAGCGCTCGATGAGGATCGCGCACTCTGGACTCGCTATCTCGGGGTGTGAACGAATAAACCACGGTTTATCTGTGGTTTATCCAGCGGTTTATCCAGCGGTTTATCCCTTCGCCAGTTTTGCAAACACTCGGTCCGCAGCCTCGATGGTTGCGGCGATCACGCTGTCATCGTGGGTTGCCGAAACAAACCCAGCCTCGTAAGCCGATGGTGCAAAATACACGCCCTCATCGAGCATGGCGTGGAAAAATACTTTGAACATCTCGATGTTGCTGGCTGAGACCTCGGCCAGTGTTGTGGGGATCGTATTTGAAAAATACAGCCCAAACATCCCGCCAACACAGTCGCCGCTAAAAGCAATGCCGTGTTTCTTGGCGGCCGCGACTAACCCATCGACCAGCTTGCGCGTGCGTGCAGCCAGATCCTCGTAAAATCCAGGTGCAGAGAGGAGTTTCAGCGTAGTGATGCCTGCGGCCACCGCGACTGGATTACCTGACAAAGTACCGGCCTGATAGACACCACCAAGCGGAGCGATATTGGCCATGACTTCTTTGCTACCACCAAATGCTCCGATTGGCATGCCGCCACCGATCACTTTGGCCAGTGTCGTGATGTCCGGTTTGATCCCTGACAGTCCTTGTACGCCTTGCGGACCGACGCGGAATCCTGTCATGACTTCGTCAAAAATCAGCAGCGCGCCATGTGCCGTGCATTCACTGCGCAACACCTCCAGGAAACCAGGGATCGGTTTAATCAGGTTCATGTTGCCTGCGACAGGTTCAACGATAATGCAGGCGATTTCTTTGCCGTGTTCGGCAAACGCGGCGCGTACGCCCTCGATGTCGTTGTAATCGAGCACGATGGTGTGCGCGACAAATTCGGGTGGCACACCTGCCGAGGTCGGATTGCCGAAAGTCAGCAGGCCTGAGCCAGCTTTGACCAGCAGACTGTCAGCATGGCCGTGATAACAGCCTTCGAATTTGATGATCTTGTTGCGACCAGTGGCACCGCGCGCCAGGCGAATGGCCGTCATCGTGGCTTCGGTACCGGAGCTCACCAGACGGACCTGCTCGATCGAGGGCATGCGCTCGATCAGCATTTCAGCGATCACGATTTCAGCCTCGGTGGGCGCCCCATATGACAGACCGTGTACTGCGGCCTCCTGAACAGCACGCACGACCTCAGGATGTGCATGGCCCAGAATGGCGGGACCCCAGGAGCCGATGTAGTCGATGTAGCGTTTGTCATCGGCATCCCAAAAATAGGGGCCTTGCGCGCGTGCGACGAAACGCGGTGTGCCGCCAACCGAACGAAAGGCACGAACAGGTGAGTTAACGCCGCCTGGAATGCTGCGGCTGGCACGGGCAAAAAGTTCTACGTTACGGGACATTCAAAAGCTCCGTTTAGACTGGAGAAAATCAGTTAATTGAAAAAGAATTGGATAGCTCGCGTGCGGTCTGCTCGATATTGTCAGCGAGAAACAGTCCTCCGACAACCGCAATAGAGTCCGCACCAGCTGTAAAAATCTGCTGCGCATTGCTGTTGTCGATGCCGCCTATCGCCACAACGGCAGGGCGAGGGACGGACTGAGCCAGACAAATTGCTCGGCCTGCTTGAAGAACCGAAAGCGGGGCCACGGGAGCAAGCGGTTTTGTTTTGGAGCCAAACATCGCACCAAAAGCGATATAAGCCACATCGCACGCAATAAAACTTTGCGCACGCGCAGGGTCTGCATAGCACGACACCCCAATCAGCATGTCGGGTCCGATCGCGTCGCGCACAAGCGCGGGCGGGTCATCGTCTCGCCCTAGATGAACGCCATCGGCACCAATTTCTTTTGCGAGGCGCCAGTCATCGTTGATTAAAAAAACGATGTTTAACTCTTTGCATACTTCGCCGATACGGCTGGCGAGCTTCAAGCGCAGCGCAGCGTCCGCGGTCTTGTGGCGTAACTGTAAGGCGCGCATGCCACCTTGTACTGCGGCGCGCACGGCATCCTCGAGGCGCGAGGCGTCATCCCACTCCGGGGTCACGCCGTACAAGCCAGCTGGGAACTTGAGTTGTGCAGGCATTTAGTTTTCAGTGACAAGTGACATGGGTGGCGTAGATGGCGCAAGTGGCATGCGACGGGCAATGCGCTGACCCATGCCGGGTTGAAATGCCTGTGACAGGGCCTGCTCCGCATGTGAGCAGGCAAGTTTTGCCGCCTCAGGCACGCTCAGACCTCGCGCAAGCAGCGTGGCCAGGGCTGCGGCAATCAGGCCGCCGGAGTCGCGCACCCGCTCGGCCGGTGCTTGCCAGGGCCAGGAGGCGGTTTCGTTTTCGGGACCCACCAGAATATTGACGAGATGCCCCGGACGTTGCGGGCTGCCAGTGATCAGGACCCAGTTAGCACCGATCGCTTGCAATGCCTGAGGCCCGGCAGTCTGCCCTGCGGCTTCCAACACGTCTTCGGTAATCCACTGTGTGAGACGTTTTGCTTCGACCACAACCACATGCGCTTGCGGAACAAGTAATTCCAGCGTGGCACCAACTAGATCTTCGACTTCGTCATCTTCGGGATCCTGTTCGGAATTCAGCTCCTGCAGACCTAAATGCAGGACTAGGGGGACCTCGCTGTAGTCCGCTGCGATCTGGGCGACCGCGCTGACAGCCTCGGTCGAGGAGAGTGAGCCGACTTTGATGGATTGCACAGGCATGTCTTCGAGCACGCAGCGCGCCTGATCGTCGATTTGTTCGCCAGAACAAGGCTGTACAGTCTCTGTTTTTGCACTGTCCTGCACGGTCACTGCCGTGAGCGTTGAGAGTGCATGCCCCCCTAAGGCGGCACAGGTGATTGCATCCGCAGGAAGGCCATCGGACCCGGTTGGATCAAACGGGCCAAAAATCAGGGTAATAGGTAAAGAATAATTTGGCACTGAAAGGGGTTCCGCAAGCTGTGAACTGTTGTCTGAGGAGTGATCTATGTCAAAAAAACACCGATCTTTCGGCAGGCACCTGTTGGTTTGGTTAACATTGACCCCATTGTAAGAGATGACCTGAGTTTATCCGTCTATTGCGGCTATAAAAGGTTTTAACCAAGAGAGAGCTATGCGTACCTGGATGTGTTTGATTTGCGGTTGGATTTACGAAGAAGCACTTGGCTTGCCCGAAGAAGGCATTGCGCCCGGCACAAAATGGGAAGACGTCCCACCTAACTGGGTCTGCCCGGAGTGTGGCGCACGTAAAGAAGACTTCGAAATGATGGAAATTTAATTGGCAGGCTTGTTAAGGACTGCGCATGACTGCTGAGACAAAAGACTCTGATGCCGGGATTGACCTGTCCAATCAGTTTTTGATGGCAATGCCCGGCATGGTCGGTGGAAACCTGGCTGGAACGGTGATTTACGTCTGCGAACACAGCCCGAAAGGCGCTCTTGGCCTCGTCATCAACCGACCAACCGATCTGACGGTCGAAAGTCTGCTCGAAAAAATCGATCTTAAGTTGGAGATTTCCACAGACAAGGATTCCTTGGTTTTTTTTGGTGGGCCGGTTCAGACTGATCGGGGTTTCGTGCTGCATGCGCCTGCTCGTGAATACAGCTCCAGCATCAAGTTTGAAGGAATGGCGTTGACGACTTCTCGAGACGTGCTCGAAGACGTCGCTGGTGGTACAGGGCCAGACAGAATCCTCGTTACGCTTGGCTATGCAGGCTGGGGCGCAGGGCAGCTCGAAAACGAGCTCGCCCAGAATGCCCGGCTGAGTGTGGCCTCAGATCC
>CAIPID010000074.1 GCA_903865015.1 uncultured beta proteobacterium
CCGACGACGAAAATATCGTCGACGTTCAGTTTGTGGTTCAGTACCGGTTGCGTGCCGATGGTGCTCCAAACTATTTGTTTAAAACCAAAGATCCTGACGAATCCGTGCGTCAGGCGGCTCAGGCTGCCATGCGTGAGATTGTTGGTAACCGCAAGATGGACTTTGTCCTCTACGAGGGTCGCACCGCTGTCGCGGTGGACGTGCAAAACCTGATGCAACAGATCCTCGAGCGCTATCAGACTGGTGTACAGGTCAGCAGCGTGGCCATCCAGAACGTCCAGCCTCCGGAACAAGTGCAAGCGGCCTTTGACGATGCGGTGAAAGCCGGTCAGGACCGTGAGCGTCAGGTCAACGAAGGTCAAGCCTATCGAAATCAGATTGTGCCGATGGCGAGCGGGCAGGCTTCGCGGATGCTCGAACAGGCCGAAGGCTATCGCGCAAAAATTGTCGGTAATGCGGTCGGTGATGTCGCCCGTTTTGGTAGTGTGCTGACCGAATACCGCAAGTCGCCTCTTGTGATTCGCGAACGTATGTATCTGGAGACTATGCAGCAGATGTATGCCAATGCGAGCAAGGTCCTGGTCGACACGCGCGGCTCAAACAACATGCTTTACCTGCCTCTGGACAAAATTATGCAGCAAACGGCTCAGGATACAGGCAAAACTGTGCCGAGTTCAATAGCCCCTGTGCCACCGGTCATCAATACGCCTGCAGCTCCTAGCACGCCCGCACGACCCGCAGCTGCCAGTGGGTCGGCCAATACATTGACGCGCGATCGCGGCAGTCGATAAGGAGGACACATCATGAAACGTTTATTACCTCTCTTTATTACCCTGCTCGTGATTGTGGGTGTGTTGTCTTCTTCTGTTTTTATTGTGCGTGAGCGCGATTTTGCTCTGGTATTTGCTCTGGGCGAAGTGAAAAAGGTTATTTCCGAACCAGGTTTGTATTTCAAACTGCCACCACCTTTCCAGAATGTGGTCTCGCTCGATAAAAGACTGCTGACGATCGATACCCAGGAAGCAGAGCGCATTCAAACTTCTGAAAAGAAAAATCTGCTGATTGATTCTTTTGTGAAATGGCGCATCGTTGATCCTCGCCTCTACTACATTACCTTTGGCGGTAATGAGCGGGCTGCGCGTGAGCGTTTACAGGCGCAGATTCGTGATGCACTGAATGCTTCGGTCAACATCCGCACGGTCAAGGACGTTGTCTCTCTCGAGCGTAATGTCATTATGGCCGAGGTGTTGACCAATGTCGTTAAGCGCGCTGAGCCTTTTGGTATCGAGGTGATCGATGTGCGCTTAAAACGGATTGAATTTGCGCCTGAGATTTCCGAGTCTGTGTACCGTCGTATGGAATCCGAGCGTTTGCGGGTCGCCAATGAGATGCGTTCGATTGGTGCTGCCGAAGGCGAGAAAATCCGCGCTGAGGCTGATCGTCAGCGCGAAGAAATCCTCGCCGAGGCCTATGGTCGAGCACAGGCGATCATGGGTGAGGGTGATGCAAAAGCTGCTGGTTTGTACGCCAAAGCCTATGGTGAGGATCTGGGTTTCTACAGCTTTTACAAGAGTCTTGAAGGCTACCGGGCAGCTTTCGGCAAGCCAGGCGACTTGATGGTGGTTGATCCTAGCTCGGATTTCTTTAAATACCTGAAATCCTCTACTGGCAAATAACAGGTTTGTGACAGGCTTAACACCTGTCACAGAATCTGTATAATGCGCTGTAAGCTTTAACGATTGTTCTGGCGGCTTGCCGGGCTTACGCCCCAAGCCGCTTTTTGTTTGGGCGACGCATTTGTTTTAGTTCTGATCAATCATTTTGGTCAGACTTTATTTTTTTGTCACATATTCGTTTTGATTGACTCAATACTCTTGATGAACTCTTTCTTTTTCACTGTGCGATCATGAAAGGCAACTGGCTCCTACCAGAAAGTCTGGCTGACATGTTGCCCGCTGAGGCGCGACGTATCGAAGAACTGCGTCGCAGTTTGCTGGATTTGTTTCGCACCTACGGGTTCGAACTTGTCGCGCCGCCACTCGTTGAATACATCGAGTCTTTGCTCTCGGGTTGTGGCAGCGATCTGAGTCTGCGCACAAGCAAGCTGGTTGATCAGCTCTCTGGACGCACCCTCGGTATTCGCGCAGACATGACACCCCAGGTCACAAGGATTGACGCACACTTGCTCAATCGCGCCGGTGTGACCAGGCTTTGCTATTGCGGTCCCGTCTTGCATGCGCGTCCCGCTGGTTTGCTCTCAAGTCGCGAGTTGCTGCAGATCGGTGCCGAGATTTTTGGTCACGCGGGTATTGAGGCCGATCTTGAGATTATTCGACTGGCCTTGGCGAGTACTCGACTGGCAGGTGTGCAAGCAGTGCGCCTTGATCTGTGTCATGCCGGCCTGGTTCGCGCATTGATCGACTCTGATGCGGCAGCGCCTGCGCGTGCCGATGAGATTATGGCTTTGTTGCGTGACAAAGATATGCCTGGCATCGCTTTGTTAGCCGAGGGTGCCGATGCGTTGCAAATAGCCACGGTCAAGTCTCTGGCCTGCCTACCGCTTTTATATGGCGATGCTTCGGTGATTGAGCGTGCCCGTACGCTCTTACCTTTGATCCCTGGTGTTGTCGACGCACTCAACACACTGCAGGAGTTGCTTGCAGCCCTTGATGATGTGTCGGTGGGCGTGGATCTGGCTGATGTGGGCACCTACGGTTATCACTCGGGTGTGACGTTTTCGATATACGCCGAGGGTTGGCATGATGCTTTGGTGCAGGGCGGTCGTTACGATAACGTCAGTCGTGCCTTTGGTCGTGCGCGTCCAGCGACTGGCTTTAGCCTCGATTTGCGCAAGCTCGCAGCTGGCTTGTCCGCTGCGCAGCCTGCAGGTGCTATTCGTGCGCCCGCCATACAGGATGTCCAATTACGTTCTGCCGTCGATGCATTGCGTCAGGCTGGTGAAATTGTGGTTCAGGTGTTTCCTGGTGAGCAGGCGACACATGATGAGTTTGTATTTGACCGTGAGCTAGTAGCGACAAACGGTCAGTGGGTAGTCAAAGCAGTTTCCTAAAGTTGCATAGGCTCCCACACATCAGCAGAATAGTTGTGTGTGGGTTGTGGGGATCCATGTGCCCCGATTTTGAATGGCTTTTTTGAACGCGATATGAGCAAGAACATTGTAGTGATCGGTACCCAGTGGGGCGACGAAGGCAAGGGCAAGATTGTTGACTGGCTTGCAGAGTCAGCCC
>CAIPID010000075.1 GCA_903865015.1 uncultured beta proteobacterium
CTGTTCTGGGATCTGTAATAAAACCCGTCAATGCGGAAGCTGCGACCGTTGCCGCGGAACCCAGCCATATGTCAGCATTTTTATTGCTCAGGCGTCCCTTGAAATTACGATTCGCCGTTGAAATCACGGTATCTCCGTCTCCAGGCACCAAATGATTAGTAATGCCCACGCATGTCCCACAACCCGCGGACTCAAATGAAGCTCCTGCCTCGGTCAATATCTCAATGAGCCCCTCACGTAACGCGGCAAGGTAGATCTGGCGTGAGGCGGGTGTCACGATCATACGCACACCCGCAGCAAGTTTTCGTCCCTTCAATACTTCGGCGGCTTGGCGAATATCATCCAGCCGTCCATTTGTGCAGGTACCGATCAATGCGAATTGAACACGCTGCCGATCGATATCGGTCACAGAAACGACATCGTCAATTTCGTGTTTGCGGGCAACCTGCGGTGTTAGGCTAGACGCATCAATCACCAGGCGCTGAGCATAATGCGCGTCAGCATCCGCCAATGTCGGCAATGGTGCTTTGGCGCCATGCGCACGCAACCAGGCAAATGTTTTGTCATCGGGCTCAAGGATAGCGGCCTTGGCACCAAGTTCGGCTGCATGATTACAAAGCGTCATACGATCGTCGATATTCATTGCTGATACGGCACTGCCGACATACTCAATCGCGTGGTAATTCAAACCCTCAGCACCAAAGCGGCCAAGCATAGACAGCGTGATGTCCTTGGCCCACACCCCAGGCTGAAGTTCGCCCTGCAAATCGATACGGACAGTTTCAGGAACGCGGAACCAAAGCTTGCTACTCATCATGACCGCGGAAACGTCCGTGCCTTCGATCCCAGTACCCAGCGCATTAAACGCGCCATACGTGACAGAATGCGTATCCGTCCCGACAACCAGATCGCCGCAGGTCAGATGCCCGCCTTCAGGCAATACCTGATGACAGATACCATCACCGATGTCATACAGTTTTGTTCCGCGTTCTTTTGAAAAGGCGCGCATTGAACTATGAATTTCTGCTGCTTCAAGGTTAGGCGGTGGCGAATAATGATCCAACACCAAAGCGGTATTCTTTGCAAAAGGCAGTGTCTTGTCACCGAGCTTGCCAATCATTTTGATCGTATTGGCTGCACGGGTATCGGTCACCATGGCGAAATCAATATCGGCCACAACAACCTCGCCCGCCTTGACAGAGGATTTCCCTGCGTGCCGGGCCAGTATTTTTTCAGAAATCGTCGCGCCCATCATAGAACCTTAACTGTAATTAATTTATTCATTTTCAAATGCATCGCGTTTAAAGTTTGATACCTTTAACGACCTTGCCCCACGTCTCATACTCTTGCGCTACGAATTCGCGCATTTCTTTTTGTGAAGAAGGGTCTGGCTCCATCCCGGCGTTGAGCAAGCGCTCAATAGTCTGAGGATCTTTAAGCGCCGTCACAATCGCCTGATTTAGTTTTTCGACAATAGCAGCGGGCGTTTTAGCCGGAGCAACAAAACCGTACCAGTTTGTCGCGCGATACCCTGGATAACCTTGCTCGGCAACGGTTGGCACATCAGGCAGCGCCTTTGCGCGTACAGCGCCCGTCACCGCCAGCGCACGCAACTTACCCGAATTCACTAAAGGCACAGCAGTCGGTGCACTGGCAAACACCGCGGTGATATTGCCACCTAGTAAATCTGTCATGACGGGTCCGCCACCCTTGTAATTAATATGCTCTGTCGTCATACCTGAACTATTTTTAAGCAGTTCACCTGACAGATGACCAGCGCTACCAATCCCGGCAGATCCATAAAACAACGGCTTGTCTTTATCTTGACCGGCTTTGACATATTCGGCCAAAGTTTTAATCGAAGAATCAGAGCGTACAACCAGCACATTGCTGAACGCGACACCGCCTGAAATCATCTCAAAGTCTTTAAGCGGGTCATAACTCGTACCACCTGGCATGTGAGGATTTACTGTCAAAGAACCCACATTGGCTAAGCCAATCGTGTACCCATCCGGTGTCGCGCGCGCGACAGTTTCACAGGCGATATTGCCACCTGCACCGGCGCGGTTTTCTACAACGACGGTCTGCCCCAATAATTCAGAAACCTTGATGGCAATGGTTCTCGCTGCGGAGTCTGTCCCGCCTCCCGGTGCAAAACCCACAACCAACTTAATCGGCTTATTTGGAAATTTGCTGGCATCAGATTGTGCCTGCGCGCTGGAGATACCGAGTCCAATCAACATCGAGGCAAATAAACTTGAATACTTGATAAATGATTTTGACATCACAAACCCTTTTGTCTGAATATTTTTTAATCGTTATCCGGCAGGTGCGATAGTGCATGCAGGCCCGCAGGACAACCGGATGCCATTGTGCATCGCAACATCAATTACCTTACAACTTTATCGCCGAACCGAATTTTTTTAGGATTCTGGGTGAATATTTCATCGACGACTAAATCTGTGGTGAATACCTCAAATCTATTCTATAAACCCTCTCATGCATAGATATTTAGCGAAGATAAACAAGTTGAAAACGACCGTATGCCGATGGTGCTACCTGAGCGTCTTGACCCTGGTTTGTGCAATAACCGGCGTAGAAGCACAGCCCAATACTGCTGCCTACCCAGAAAAAGCAATTCGTATTGTTGTGCCCTTTGTAGCAGGTGGTGGCGGTGACTTCATTGCCCGTGCCTGGGCAGATAAACTGTCAGAGACGCTCAAACAACCAGTCATTATTGACAATCGGGGTGGCGGCAACACGGTTGTCGGCACGGACATCGTCGCCAAAGCGGCACCCGACGGTTATACCTTGCTATTAGTCAGCCCGAGTATTGCCACGAACCCTACACTGCTTCCCAACTTACCCTATAAAACGCCGGAGGATTTCACGCCGGTAGGTTCTGTCATTACCTATGCAATGGGACTGGGTGCACGCGCAACGCTCGAAGCAAAGTCTCTTCAGGATATGTTGAGTTATGCGCGACAGCATCCAGGAAAGCTCGCCATGGCGACTTCCGGAGAAGGCTCCGCCACAGATATGGCGGCTGAATTATTCAAAGCGGCGACCGGTGCCGATATATTAATAGTTCCTTACAAAGGTGCCGGCCAGGGTGTGCTCGATGTGGCGAGCGGACATGTTGATCTGTTATTTACGGGTATGTCTCAGCTTAAACCTCACTTGGATAGTGGTCGAATCAAATTGTTGGCGACTTCGGGACGCAATCGACTCAAATCAGCTCCTACAATCCCTACCATCGCAGAGCAAGGGGTTGCTGATTTTGAGGCCATCGTCTGGTGGGGGATACTTGCACCAGCGGGAACACCAGATGCCATTATTCAAAAGCTCAATGCAGCCCTTGCTAAAAGTCTGTCTCACCCGGATGTGACGCAACGCCTTGCAGTCATTGATGGAGAAGTCAGGCTTTCATCCTCCAAAGAGTTTGAAATTTTTTTGAATGATGAAATCCATAAATGGGGAAAGTTACTTAAATCCTCCACACAACAATAATGGAGATGACATGAGTGATGCATGGCTTAAACGCTTAAAAGTTGCCCTGCAAAGTAGCCTAGTAGGCTGCGCCTGTTTGAGCGCCGCGACATCTGTTGCTCAAACCAGCGTCTATCCTGAGCGGGCCGTGCGCATCATCGTTCCCTTTGCTGCAGGGGCGACACTTGACTTAATGACACGCGCAGTTGGGCAGGCACTGTCTGTTGAAATCAAACAGCCCGTCATTATTGAAAATAAAGCAGGAGCAAGTGGCATTATCGGTGCCGAGGCCACAGTCAAGTCCGACCCCGATGGCTATACATTCATGATGGCGCCCTTTAGTGTGTTGGCCGTCAACCCTAGCCTTCATCCTAAACTGCCCTACGACCCGCTTAAGGATTTTGTGCCCGTGGCACACGTCGCAGATGCTCCCCACATACTGATCGCGAGCGCCGCATTACCAATCAAAACACTCGCGCAGTTAAAAACTTATATCGCAGACAACCCAGGCAAAGTCTCCTATGCATCTGCGGGTGCGGGGAGTTCCGCGCACCTGGCAACAGAAGTCATGAATTATCAGTACGGCATCACAATGACACATGTCCCCTACAAGGGTACGGCTCCCGCTTACAACGACCTCATTCCGGGACGTGTCGCGGTGATGATCGATGGTGCAGCTGCGGCCTTGCCGCGTATTCAGACCGGATTAGTCACCCCTTTGGGAGTCACGAGTGCAAAACGCATCGCCATCCTGCCTGACGTGCCAACTTTAGCTGAGGCAGGCGTCAAAGGGTATGAAGTCAATCCCTGGTACGGCCTGGTTGCGCCGAAAGGCACACCAGCCGAGCGTATATTGATCATGAATACCGCTATCAAAACGGCATTGAATACGCAGGAACTAAAACAGAAATTTGCTGACATGGGGCTTGATGCAGTCGGTGATGATCCCCAGACATTTGGCGCATTCATGCAAAGCGAAGTCGCGAAGTGGAAACAAGTCGTTCAAGACGCACACGTAAAGGCTGACTAGATGAAAAAAGATCAACGATTAACGGGCAAAGTTGCCATCATTGTTGGGGCAGGACAAGAACCCGGCGAAACAATCGGTAATGGCCGCGCCGTCGCGCAAAGATTCGCTGAAGAAGGCGCGACCTTGTTATTAGTGGATATCAACAAAGAGCATGCTGCTGCAACCATGGCAGCTATTGCGCCGTATCAAAGCACAGCCTCGGTTTTGATTGCCGACATCACTAACGAGGAAGACTGTAAGAAAATTGCATCGACCTGTGTAGAGCGATATGGCCGCATCGACATCCTGCATAATAATGTTGGTCGCTCGCAAGGCGATCGTAAAACCGTCGATCTCGACGTTGCAGCCTGGGATGCCATCATGGGCTTAAACCTGCGCGGAATGTTCATGACATGCAAACATGTACTACCGGTGATGATCAAGCAAAAAGCTGGCAGTATTATTAATATTTCTTCAACGTCTTCGCTGGCCGCGCGCCCCACCCTGACATATAAAACCAGCAAAGGTGCGATCAATACAATGACACAGCATATCGCGATGGAAAATGCCTCCGCGGGTGTGCGTGCCAATGCCATCTTGCCCGGACTGATCGATACTCCGATGGCGATTGAACGTCGCGCGCGAGAGACTGGGGTCCCGCGCGAAGAAATTCGCGCACAACGCGACAAGCTCGTACCCATGGGTTACATGGGCTCGGCCTGGGATATCGCAAATGCTGCAGTTTTTCTTGCCTCCGATGAATCAAGATACATCACAGGCGTCCTGCTGCCGGTCGATGGTGGCCTGCTGGTTAAACGAGGCTAAGTCCTAGATCAACGATTCGTTGATTGATTTAGCTGAACAACATTTTTTATAAATTTCGGTAAACAATATGCGCAGCAAATTATTTGTGCCTGGCTCCAGACCTGAACTTTTTGACAAGGCGCTCGCAAGTCAGGCGGATGGTCTTTCATTTGATCTTGAAGATGCCGTAGCAGATGCAAAAAAAGATGATGCTCGAAAAACTTTGCAGCAATGGATGCAAATGCCCGCAGTCGTATCAAGCAATAAATACATCATTGTTCGCGTCAACGCGATGGATACGAGATATTTTGCTGATGATATTTCCTGTGTTGTCCAAAATGGCTTAGACATCATCAATCTGCCAAAGCCCGCTAGTGTCCAGGCAGTACTGCAAGCCGTGCAAGCCATCGAACAAGCCGAGCGAATAAATGGCGTGAACCTTGATGGTAAACATCCAGTCAAATTGCTGCTAAACATCGAAACACCCACAGCTCTGCGTCTGGCGTTTGAGTTAGCCAGCGCACATCCCCGCGTGATGGGTCTGCAACTTGGGCTTGCCGATCTGTTTGAACCCATCGCAATCTCACGCAAAGAACCCTTCGCCATCCGGTATGCAATGATGCAGGTCAAGTTTGCCGCAGCCGAGGCGGGTATCGAGGCCTTTGATGGCGCCTATGCAGACATTAACAATACTGAAGGTTTTACAGCAGAGGCACAATTTGCTGCGAGTATTGGTTTTGCGGGAAAAAGTTGCATTCATCCAAGTCAAATTGCATTCACGAACGAAGCATTCAGACCAAGTGATGCCGCGATCGCCCATGCGTTGAAAGTTGTTGACGCGGCCCGTGAGGCAGATGCGAAAGGCATCGGCGCTTATGTCGTAGATGGAAAAATGATTGATCCTCCATTTTTCAAAAGTGCACAAGCACTTGTTGCGACGGCCAGGCGTCTGGGGCTGATTGCTTGAGAACCTTGATCAAGTCGATTTCTACAATCAGATATCCAATCTGCACGCATAGGTTGCTGCTGCAGGTGTTCTGCATGTTCATTGCAACACTTAGCATCGCGACGCATGGAGTGGTGCATGCCCAATCAACAAATTCCTACCCAGTAAAACCCGTCACCATCCTGGTTGGTAGCGCAGCCGGAGGTTCAAACGATACGTTTGCGCGCGCCCTTTCAAAACCGCTACAAGAACTGCTCGGGCAATCCTTTATCGTCGAAAACAAACCTGCTGCAGGCGGAATTCTCGCAAATAATATTTTGGCTAAATCCGCACCGGATGGCTATACCATTGCAGTTGTCTCATCGACCTTTACAACGGGCGCGGCGATCCGTGACAATCTCCCTTACGATGCATTGACGAGCTTCGCTCCTGTGGCGATGCTTGCCAAAGGCCCGCTTCTGATCACAGTCAGTAAGCAAACACCTTTTAACAACATCGCTGAGTTAGTCGCCTATGCACGCCTGTACCCGGCGAAATTAAACTATGGCACCTCAGGTGTTGGCAGCATTAATCAGTTTGCAACCGAATTATTCGCAGATGCGGCCCGCATCTCATTGACGCATGTGCCTTATAAAGGGATGAACCCTGCGATCACTGACTTGATCGGCGGGCAAATAGACATGTTGGTTGCGAGCGCACCTTCGTTACTGGCTCAGGTCAAGAGCCAAAAAATTCGAGCACTTTCAGTCACGACAACCAATAGATCAGAAGTCATACCAGAGCTCCCCTCGTCGTCAGAGCTGGGTTATCCGCAAAGTGCGGTCGATTTGTGGTGGGGCGTATTAGCTCCTGCTGGCACCCCCCCCGATATCGTTGAAAAGCTGAATGAAGCGATTAACCGGGCGATCGGATCGCAGGCTATGCGGGATTTTTTCCTCAAAGAAGGTGCGAGCCCAGCACCCACCTCATCGGCTTTGTTCAAAATGCATATCCACGATGAAATTAAAAGATGGCAACACGTTGCACAGATTGCCAATATTCAGGCAGATTAATTCATGACACAGTCTCAATACACAACATCCCCCCCTGATTCGATGGCAGACTCGTTGATCCCTCCCAGATTAGGGGCTAAAGGCCCACTTTCCGGCATCCGCGTGCTTGACTTGTCTGCCTATATCGCAGGTCCTTACGGCTGTTCGCTTCTTGCCGATCAGGGCGCGGAAGTGATTAAAATCGAACCACCTGCTGGTGATAATCTCCGCAAATATCCCAGTACCCTTGAGGCAGAAAGCCGGGCTTTTTTGGGTGTCAATCGCAGCAAATTTGGCATCATGCTTAATCTGAAATCCCCTCAGGACCATGCAAAGCTGATGAGTC
>CAIPID010000076.1 GCA_903865015.1 uncultured beta proteobacterium
GTTGGTTGGTTGATTTTGCATAATGGTGACGCCACGAAAATAAAACGAGAAACGAGTGGCTGCGTATTATGGGTAATGAAAGAAGGATTCTGTGGGAGTGAGATCTCAAGAGCACGCTGTTGTATTTGTGCTTGTGTATCTATGCAGATAGCCGCGTTTGTGGTTGATTTGCCAGATGATGATTGTTTTTAGTACTACGATCTAATGGTCAAAGAGAGTGTTTCTCAAGATTCATTGTGATGCCCGTCAAGCCTATTGAGATTTTGCATGTTGCAACTAAGAAAAAGGCTTGGATCATTCATCTGATCCAAGCCTTTATTAATTCATCTGCACCCAGCCTTAAAACCCAAACAATCTCTCAGGGTTGTCTGTCAAAATCAATTTCCGCACTTTTTCGTCATCGGTCCAGCGAGCGAGCAGGTTAAATAATTCAACCGAGCTATTTTCACCAAACGACAGGTGTGGGTAGTCGCTGCCCCAGATCAGGCGATCAGGAGCGGCTTTCATTAGCGCCTGTGCGTGCGCATCAGAGTCTGTGAAATTAGGAACTTTCGACATGCGATAGATGCCGGTCAGTTTCACATAGGCCAGACGATCACCGTGGTTCACCAGATCAAGCAGTGCCTGGAATCCGGGTGTGTTGATGCCATCTTTAGCGAGATTCATACCCATGTGTGCCATTGAAAACGGCACAGGCAGTTTTTTCATCGTAGGTATGAGCTCGGTTGTGAGCCAGCCGGGCAACAGAAAATCAAGGTGCCAGCCGATTTCTTTGCAACGTGCGGCGATACGCTCGATACGTGGCGTCATCTTTGCGCCGAGACCTGGCTCGTGCGGATGGATCGGGCTGTAGTTGATGCGCACACCGCGCACGCCGATCTTGTCCATCTCGGCGAGTAATGAGTCGGGGGCGTTTTCGTCGATATCGACAATACCGCGGCATTTTTCTACGCCGACTTCTTTCATCGCGTCGAGCATACAGCTGTTATCCAGACCGTAAGCGCTAGGCTGCACGAACACATAACGGGTCAGGCCAAGATGTTTAGCCAACTGCAAATATTCTGACAGTGGTGCAAGCGGAGGTGCGTAGCGCAGGCTGTCTGAGCCGTAGGGATATTTGTCGGCTGGGCCAAAAACATGGAAGTGTGCATCGCAGGCGTTGGCAGGTGCGGTGAACGCAACTTTTTCATTCAGATCGAAAGACAAGGTAATGCTCCAGACTATTAGGTTTGACGTGCAAGGTTTGATATCAGTTCGCGCAGTGATGCCGCATCTTTACCTGCAGCTGCAGCCAGGTAGGTCGTATCGCTGCCGGCGATCAGGAATCGTGCGCCTAGCTCGATAAGCTGTGTCTGCAACTCTGCATCACCACGAATGCCACCAACGCCAAGCGCGATGCCATGCTTTTTACACGCCTTGGCGACTGACTGATATGCCTCGAGCAAACTTGGGTGACGCAGTTGACCGGGGATGCCCATCTCGGTGCACAAATCGTTTGAACCGATCAGCAACATGTCGACGCCAGGCACGGCTGCGATCTCATCTGCATTAGTAATGCCCTCGGGTGTCTCAAGCATGATCACAACCATGTTATCGAGATTGCCGGATTCGTTGACCTTGGCTAATGGCATGGCTTTATAGGCGGTATGCGGACCTGCGCCCATCACGGAGCGATGACCTAGCGGAGGATATTTTGCATAGGACACGATCTGGCGCGCCTGTTCTGCAGTATTCACGTGCGGCAGGATGACGCCTTGTGCGCCACCATCGAGTGCTCGCGAAATGTCCTGACCCAGATGGCCGGGGACACGTACAAGTGGTGTCACGCCATAGGTGATCGCAGTGATGCAGATGGCAGACGTGGTCTCGAAACCAATCGGGCTGTGCTCCATGTCGACATACAGGCAGTCAAAACCTGCCGCACCAACCAGTGGTCCGATGTCAACAGTGCGCGCTTGACGCAGCCCCATGCAGAGCGATACCTCGCCAGCGGCGAGTCGTTTTTTGAGATTGTTTTCCATGTCTGTACCTGAAAGATTCACCTGATTGTTTTTAATCAAGTGATTGAATATTTGAAAATAGGATCTAAAAATGAATGCTTTAAAAAATTATTCTGCTTTGATCTTTGCGCGCTTGATGACATCGGCCCAAAGCGCTGTTTCGTTTTGCACGAGCTCAGTAAATGCCGCGGGCGTAGTGGATGTCGCATGAACACCTGCGCCGCCAAACACTTCTTTCACTTTTGCTGCAGTGACGGCTTTGGCGATTTCTTTTTGCATGCGGTCAATGATGGCGGGCGGTGTGCCTGCAGGCGCCATCATGCCAAACCAATACATCATTTTGTATTCTGGATAGCCTGCTTCGGCGAAAGTCGGCACATTGGGGAATATGGCTTGACGTGCGTCCCCACTGACTGCGAGACCAATGAGCCTGTTGTCTTTGATATAGCCTGAGGTTGAACCAACGCTGCCGATTGCAATGTCGACGCGGCCAGCTGCAACATCTACCATCGCCGCAGCAATGCCTTTAAAGGGCACATGAACCATCTCGACTTTGTTTTGCAGCAAGAAGGCTTCCATGGCGAGTTGCGCCGAGGAGCCTTGTCCGCCCGAACCGAAAGTGAGTTTGCCCGGATTCGCACGTCCGAACCCAACGGTTTCTTTCAGTGTTTTGGTCGCGAGATCTGGACGACCAACCAACACGGCAGGTGCATCGGCCAGTAATGAAACCTGCATGATCTCTTTGGGCTGGTAAGGCAGTTTGTCATACAGAGCTGCCGATACCGCGAAAGAGTTGTCCGTCACCAGGAATGTGTAGCCATCAGGCGCGGCTTTGGCAACAATGTCAGTACCAAGGGTGCTGCCAGCGCCGCCTTTGTTTTCTACCACGACGGTTTGGCCGAGTAGCGCGGTGAGCTCAGCGCCTACGGTGCGCGCCGCGGTATCGGTAAAGGAACCAGGGGCAAAGGGCACAACCACCCTGATGGGTTTATTTGGCCATGGGGCGGGCTGGGCATGAGCGCCTGTTGAGGCCGCAAACAGTACGCTGGTCAGCGCTGCACAGGCCAGCAGGCTGCGGATAGTGTTTTTAGGGGGCATTGAGGGAGTCTCCGGTGCCTGTTACGGGCACGTATTTCAAAGCTGATTTTGA
>CAIPID010000077.1 GCA_903865015.1 uncultured beta proteobacterium
CCATGCAGCAGTCCACGCTGCTCCATACTGTGATCGGAGATGTCCTGATTTTCAAAGCTGAGGATTTTGTGGCGCGAGAGCAGCGCATTACCGTGATCGGTCTCGGTACGAATCGCATTACGCCCGTACGCGCAATCCATGTGCAAGGCGGCTGCGAGTGACTCGTGCTGCATATGCAAGGAGCCGTGCTTATCGTTACGCCCCTGGACTTCTTGCAGGAACATCAGATCGGGACGCAATCCATGCAGCCCAAGTCGCAAGTCACTTAAGGAATCGCGCCCGGCAAGCGAGCGTCCTTTATGAATGTTGTAACTAACGACTCTAAGCAGTGACATGGGTATCAAGGCGAGCGGTTGATGCCCGCCTTGTTTTTAACGATAGATCAAAGTTGCAGAATTAAACAGCTTTGATTTCTGGCTGACGCAAACGGATGTGCAGTTCACGCAATTGCTTTTCATCAACGGGTGATGGAGCTTGTGTGAGCAGACATTGTGCGCGCTGTGTTTTGGGGAATGCGATCACATCACGGATCGACTCTGCACCGGTCATCATGGTGACGATACGGTCCAGACCGAACGCGATACCGCCGTGTGGAGGCGCGCCGTATTGCAAGGCGTCGAGCAAGAAACCAAACTTGAGCTGGGCTTCTTCGGCATCGATTTTCAGGGCACGGAAAACTTTGCTCTGGATTTCTTCGCGGTGGATACGCACTGAACCACCACCGATTTCCCAACCGTTCAACACCATGTCGTAGGCCTTGGCGATCGCTTTTGAAGGATCTGTTGTGAGCAGGTCCTCGTGGCCATCTTTGGGGCTGGTGAATGGGTGGTGCGCGGCGACGTAGCGATCGGCTTCTTCGTCGTATTCGAACATTGGGAAATCAACAACCCACAATGGTTTCCAGACGGCTTCGAACAGGCCATTGGCCTTGCCAAATTCGCTGTGTCCGATTTTGACGCGCAGGGCACCGATTGCATCGTTGACGACTTTAGTGCGATCCGCACCAAAGAAAATCAGATCGCCATCTTGTGCACCAGTGCGCTTAACCATTTCGGCCAGGGCTGCATCGTGCAGGTTTTTAACAATCGGTGACTGCAGACCATCGCGGCCTTTGGCGGCCTCGTTGACCTTGATCCATGCCAGACCTTTGGCGCCGTAGATCGCGACAAACTTGGTGTAGTTGTCGATCTCGCTGCGCGAAATCTGTGCGCCACCGGGGACGCGCAAGGCGACTACGCGGCTGCCTTCGGTCGTCGCGGCTTGAGCAAAGACCTGGAAGTCGACGTCTTTCATGACATCTGTCAGATCTGTGAACTCGAGCTTGACGCGCAGATCAGGCTTATCTGAGCCATACAAACGCATGGCTTCGCTGTAAGGCATGATCGGGAATGTTTCGGCCAGATCAACGTTTTGTACGACTTTAAACACATGACGGATCATGCCTTCGAAAATCTCACGGATCTGGACTTCGTTCAGGAACGAAGTTTCGCAATCGATCTGTGTGAATTCTGGCTGACGATCTGCGCGGAGATCCTCGTCACGGAAACATTTTGTGATCTGGTAGTAGCGGTCAAAGCCCGACACCATCAACATCTGTTTAAACAACTGGGGTGACTGGGGCAGTGCAAAGAATTCGCCAGCATTGACACGTGAAGGCACGAGGTAGTCACGTGCGCCCTCAGGTGTACTCTTGGTCAACATGGGAGTCTCGATATCGATAAAGCCCAGGTTGTCGAGGAACTTACGCACCTCGATCGAGACGCGGTAACGCAGCATCATGTTCTTTTGCATCTGGCCACGGCGCAGATCGAGCACGCGGTGTGTCAGGCGTGTCGTCTCGGACAAGTTCTCATCATCGAGCTGGAACGGTGGGGTCACAGACGCGTTGAGGATCTCGACTTCGCGGCAGAGGATTTCTATTTCGCCAGAGGCGAGATCAGAATTC
>CAIPID010000078.1 GCA_903865015.1 uncultured beta proteobacterium
AGAGTCCTTTCTGGTTTAACCACCTGAGGCCAGGTGAATCACCCAAGCCAGTGTCAGCGCGCACGGTGCAAAGGAAAGAACCAGAACAGCCCAGATGCCAGAGGCGGATGATTTATGTTCCTGGTGTGCATTGTGTTCCATGATTGTTCTCTTGTGTGAATAATAAAATTTTTTATATTCTATACGTTACGCTGACTTTTTTCCCAAAAAGGCTGTTTGAGTTTGCGTTTTACGATTTTCCCGCTGTCGTCCCTGGGTAAATCTGTCTGAAATCTGAATTCTCGCGGAATTTTGTATCCTGCTATTTTTGGTTTTAACCAATCCATTAGCGTGTCTGCGCTCAATGCGCTTGATGCGCTCACTGGCTGGATAAACGCCAGAAGTTTTTCACCGTACTCTTCATCTGGAATCCCGACCACCCCACAGTCTGCGATATCCGGGTGTGTCATTAATTCATTTTCTATTTCTGCCGGGTAAATGTTTACTCCGCCTGATATCACCATGTCAGACTCACGATCGCAGACAAACAGATATCCTTCCTCATCAAGGTAGCCAATATCTCCTAATGTGATGAGACCATTACGCTCAATTTTTTTACGGGCATCCGGATTGTTTTTATATGTGAAATCTGCATAGGCAGGCTGATGAACGTATATTTTCCCTGGTTGGTTGGGGGGGCACAGATTGCCGTTTTCATCATAAATGTTGATGACGCCCCGGCCAATCGGTTTGCCAGCGCTACCTGGTTTGCGCAATGCCTCGGTTGAACTGATCCCGGTAATCATGCCTGCTTCGCTTGAGGCATACGTTTCGTAGATGATAGGACCAAACCATTCAATCATCTGCCGTTTTATTTCGGGTGGGCAGGGCGATCCCGTCGAGGCGACGAATTTAAGTGAGGAAAGGTCGTATTTATTTCTGATGGCTGTCGATAGCTTTAGCAAGCGTACATACATGATTGGAACGAGATAGACCACGTCAATTTTATGAAGCGCAATCAGTTTAAGGACGTCTTCTGGATCAAAGCGTGGCATGACCACAAAGGTATCGCACACACGCAAGGAGACTTGAGTGAATATACTTGGACCGCTGTGATAGATAGGGGCGGGCAATAGAGCCCTGCAGCCTGCTTGTAAGCCGAGTGCATGGAGGACAACCTCTTTCATGAATATCTGTTGCGCGTTTAATTTTTCCAGAGGGACTGCAAACCGTACGACACCCTTTGGACGTCCGGTTGTGCCGGAGGTATACGCCATGTGGCCGCGGGGCGAGACAGCGGGACCGCTGTAGGGTGGGTGTTGGGCTCGCCAGGTTTCAAAATCGAGCCCGGATGCTCTTGAGGGTGTGGGAATGTCAGTGTGAGGCAATAGTTTATCTGTGACCGTGTTGACGCAGATGATGGGAAGCTCGTCATTCGTCTGCTTCACGATGCCATGTAGCAGATCACTTTCTGTAAATAACGCCTTCGCGCCGCTATCCGTCAAAATAAACGATACCTCATCAGAGGTGAAATGCCAGTTGATCGGGCAGTAGTAAATACCTAGCTGCTTGCATGCCTGAATGATTTGAAGATATTGCATGCGATTGCGCATATAAATTGCAATCACGTCGCCTTCATTTAGGCCTAATGCAGAGATTCCTGCTGCGATCTGATCACTTTGTAAATTGAACTGCTCAAAAGTTAGTGCATCAGGGCCTGCAAAGATCGAAGGTTTCAT
>CAIPID010000079.1 GCA_903865015.1 uncultured beta proteobacterium
CAAGCTAAAAAGCTTGTTATTTTGAGTGAAGGCACGCACTCCATCATGAATGAAGTGAAACGGTTCAGCCTGTTTAATGAGGTCAATCGTTTCTACAAAGACGGAGCAGCCAAATAATCTTTAATAAAAATGAAAGCACTGAAGTAACACGCCAGCTTTCATTTTTTAGGTATGCGGCCCAACATATAAAACTCATCGTTGGGTCGCATCGAAATTGTATTTGCCATGCGATTAGACATACCAAAAAAAGCAGTAATGGCCGCGATATCCCATATATCGTCTTCATCAAACCCGTGTGTGCGTAACAACGCATAATCAGCGTCTGTCACCGACTGCGAGTCAAGACAAACCTTGATTGCAAAATCTAGCATCGCCGTCTGTCTGGGTGTGATATCGGCTTTGAGATGGTTAATAGCTACCTGATCGGCAATTTGGGGGTTTTTCGCATAGATGCGCAAAATCGCACCGTGCGCCATTACGCAGTACAGGCAATTATTTTTAGCGCTTGTCGCCGTCACAATCATCTCGCGATCCGCCTTAGTCAGGCTACCCGTATCCTTGATCATCAATGCATCGTGATAAGCGAAAAATGCTCTAAATTCTGCAGGGCGTCGACTTAAGCTAAGAAACACATTTGGCACAAAACCAGATTTTTCCTGCACGGATAATATTTTTTCCCGAATATCCTCGGGTAGATTATCCAGCGCAGGGATATCAAATCGACAAATAGCTTTGTCCGAGGCAAAATTAGGGGCGGATGCTTGAGGAGCAGATGTCATCATTGTCTCTGATTATGATTGGGAATGAATAGGTCTAATATAACAACCATAACAGGAGATTCAATCTTGAAAACAACTAAAAATACTAAATCAATCATCCAAAAAAGTTTGCTTGCACTGTCAATATCGCTTAGCTTTGGCGTTAAAGCCGAAATCACGCACATAGAAATTAATTCGACCGAACCCTTCGGCACATTTCGAAGCGGCGAGTTTGTCATCATCAAGGGCAAGCTGCACGGCGAAATTTCTCCCAAAGAAAATATCCCGGGACTGGATCAAATAAAAACAAACAGTCGGGGCAACATCGAATACGCAACCAAACTTGTACTGATCATGCCCTCAGAAAAAGGACATGGCAACGGTGCGTTACTTGTTGACGTACCTAACCGCGGACGTGCCTATGCACAGGCACTCTACAACTCACCAAGAGATGAGCCCTTTCAGTCTGGCACCTTTGAACAAGGGACCGGATTTTTACAGGACTATGGCTACAGCGTTGCTGAAGTCTACTGGGAACTCGGTCAGGGCGCCGAACTTCCATCCTTTATGGATAAAGACGGCAAGACTCGCTTTGCTGAAGGCGTCGGATTTGCCATCATGCGCGATACAGGAATTTTTTTGTCAAAAGCAGCCGCGGACTCAATGGGCAAACCTAATCCACTTAAAGGCTTAGTAAGTCGAACCATTGCAAGTGGAAAATCTCAAACAGGTCGATTCCTGAAAACATTCTTGTTGAATGGTTTCAACATGGCGGGTGATCGACGTGTATTTGACGGTATGCAAATATTCGTTTCTGGTTCTGGCTTATTGCCAATCCTCCAAACAGGCACGGGGCCAGAATCCAGTGGTAATGCTTCGCCAAATTTCACCAATCCGGAAATGCGCGGCGTCCATGAAAAGTATTTAACGATTGGCGACATTACAAATGAGGTGCAAGCGCGAGGCGAAGTACCACCCAAGATGATGCTGTTAAGCACCTCGACAGATTTTTACTCATTGCGCGCGTCTCTAGGTCGGACGGGTGCGCGTGGCACAACGGATCAACCAATTCCTGCAAACGTCAGAATGTACGACATAGCTGGGGCGTCTCACGTCCTCGTACCTAAACAACCTAAAGACTGCACAATGCCACACGCAGTCCTCGATTGGACACCAGTATCGCGAGCAACTTTTTTGAGGCTCGATGAATGGGTAACCACGAATTCAATACCACCGCAAAGCCGTCTGATGTCGCTCGAAAAAGCTTCTGAAAAAATTCCAACGCTACCAGCCCCTGCGCACTTACCCAACGCAGTGATTCAAGTGCCACAACTCGATACAGATGGCAATGCCTTGGGAGGTGTTCGCTTGCCCGATCTCGTTGCACCGCTGGGTACGCATGGCGGACAGAACTCACCGCAGACGTTTACGTGCTCTCTGATCGGTTCATATTCTGCATTTGCCGTCAATCAAGCGGAACGCGAAAAAAATAAGGATTCCAGATTATCCGTAACGGAGCGATATCAAAGCCGTGATGAGTATGTCGGAAAGATCAGGCAAGCTGCTGCAAATCTCATGCACGAAGGATTGTTGTTACAAGACGATATGGCAGTGATTATTCAAGCAGCAGCCTCCAGTCCATTATTCGGCAATACAAATCCTAATCCCAATCCAAGATAAGTCACTTAAATGTTTGATTCAATCTCAGTCATCCTGATTGTCTGCGTCATTTTTATTGCTGCGGGAATAATAAAGGGCGTACTTGGCATGGGATTGCCGACATTCGCCATCGGCATACTCGGGCTAGCGATCCCTCCCGTCGAAGCGGCTGCGATGCTCGTACTACCATCGCTCATCACAAATATCTGGCAACTCTTTGCTGGTCCAAGCTTTAAAATACTAGCCAAACGATTTGCAACGCTCCTCATCGGGATTTGTCTTGGTACGCCAATAGGAGTTGGATTTATCACCAGCGGGCAAACGTATTTAGTCACGATTGGATTAGGGTGCGTGCTGATCGCCTATGGTGTGTACGGCCTGACTGCAGCTAAAATTGAAATCAAATCCACCTCAGAGTGGTGGGTTTCCCCCATCATTGGTTTTGCAACCGGTATTGTCATGGGCGCAACGGGTATATCTGTCTTACCTGTCGCACCTTATTTTTCAGCGCTCAATTTAAAACGCGATGACTTGATTCAAAGTCTTGGACTCGCCTTTACTGTTTCCTCTTTCGCGCTCGCAATGGGTTTACTGGTCACGGGAAAATTTCAGATGGGTATCGCCGCAAGCTCCTTATTCGCTTTGATTCCCGCATTTACCGGCATGTTTATTGGTCAAGCCATCCGGCTACGATTAAGGCAGGATATTTTTAGAAAATGTTTTTTTATCGGGCTTGTTGTTCTGGGCGCATACATGGCAATACGAGCCCTCACGCTTGCGCTGGCAACATAGTCACTGGCCAACACAAGCGATGACATGTCTGAGACTCAGGTCGCGCTAACATACTCTTTTGGACGAATCATCTCAAACAAGGTATTGACCTCGACATAATCCCCTCTATAGCCGCAGCGGCCTAACGGTCTGGCCGCTGCCGTATCAAAAATACCGTCTTTTAAAAACGCATCGTTGATATGAATACCCACGACTTCACCATAGGTCAGCCATGTATCTATCTGATCACCTCGGGCATTAGTTAAACGAATCGTTTGGATGAGTTTGCACTCTAGCGACGCAATCGCGCGCGCAACACGTGGCACCTTAACGAGCGTGCTGGGGGCTGATTCCAGACCTGCCAGTTTCATTTCGTCTTCACCTGGCGCAAGGCTAGCTGATGTGATGTTCATCTCCTGAGCAAGCTCAGCGCCTACAAAATTAGCAACGAACTCACCTGTCGCATCAATATTATTCACACTATCTTTACGCTCACCACTGGTACAAAAACCAATAACAGGTGGCGTCTCAGCAAAAGCATTAAAAAAGCTATAGGGAGCCAGGTTTACACGCCCCTGAAGATCAATGCTCGATATCCAGCCAATCGGCCTGGGGGCAACGATGGCCTTGAAGGGGTTGTGTGGCAATCCATGACCTTTGCTGGGCTCGTAAAAATAATCGCTCATGCTCATCCTTTTATGAATATTGGTCGCGCGCAAATATGCAGCTTTTACAACAGCTATTTGCTGCATTGCGTCATGCGCGTTAAATATAGTTGTCTCGGGACTATACTCAATAGCAATGTTTTGAACCAGAACCTATTCAAATAATAATTTAAGAACATGCAGACAAACACAAATAAACAAATCATCCTGGTCAGCCGTCCTTCGGGTTGGGTCACACCAGACAACTTCAAACTGATTGACGCCACAATGCCTGTTTTAAATGAAGGACAGGTATTAATTCAAAATCAATGGTTATCGCTTGATCCCTATATGCGAGGCAGGATTTCAGATGCGAAATCCTACGCGCAGAATGTCAACGTTGGTGAGTTGATGGTTGGCGGCACTGTGGGCAAGGTCATTGAATCCAAGTCGACACAATTCAAAGTTGGCGATTCGGTGTTAGCTGCGACAGGATGGCAACTTTTTGCGGCGATGAATGCTGAGCAAGTCCTTAAAATCGATACCTCACAGGTTCCTCCATCTGCGTACCTCGGGATCCTTGGAATGCCCGGCATTACGGCTTGGCGTGGCTTGATGGAAATTTGCGAACCTAAAGCAGGCGAGACGGTTGTTGTTGATGCCGCATCAGGCGCAGTAGGCTCTGTCGTCGGTCAGCTCGCCAAACATCTTGGTTGTCGCGTGGTTGGTATCGCTGGGGGTGCGGATAAGTGCAGATATGTTGTCCAAGAGCTTGGCTTTGACGCCTGTGTCGACCATCTTTCTGCGCACTTTGAAGATGAATTGAAAGCACAGCTACCTACAGGGATCGACTGCTTATTTGAAAACGTCGGGGGACCCATCTTTGAGTTGTTACTGTCCCTGATGAATCCATTTTCTCGAATCGCACTATGTGGCATGGTTTCTGAATTCAATCAACCTGCGCACGCCTATAAAACAATCCGATCAATCCTGATCAATCGCATCAAACTCCAAGGCTTCATCGTTTCAGACAAACTCGAAAGCTGGCCTGCGATTCGCAGCAACCTGCACGATCTGGTCGCTGGTGGCCAACTTAAATTCCGCGAGTCTGTCGCACAAGGTCTTGCCAGCGCGCCCGAAGCCTTTGTCGGAATGCTAAAGGGTAAGAATTTTGGTAAGCAACTGGTCAAACTTTCTGATTAATAGGAAGCCTTGTGATGCAAGCGACAAAAGTTGGTCAATATCTGATTGAGCGTATTGTTGAAAGCGAGCGACCCTATGCACCGGCAATGGATTTTTTTCCAGCCCTGACTGCGGATATGCTCAGCGTCTGCAAACGTGAATTCGATCCGGGTCAACTCACTCAGGACGGTCGGCTTGAAATGAGTTTTACTGCCTTCGTGATTAAAACCGGACGGCACAACATTATGGTCGACACGTGCTGCGGTGAGGACAAAGAGCGTCCGCTCAGACCTGCTTTTCACCGCATGAAAACTAACTTTATTCCTGCGCTCGCACAAGCACGGCTCAAACCGGAAGATATAGATTTCGTCATGTGCACACACCTGCACTGGGATCACGTTGGCTGGAACACACGACTCGTCAATGGTGTATGGACACCAACATTTCCCAATGCAAAATACATCATGGCGAAAAAGGAATTCGACCATTGGGATAGCATTTATCGCAGTGGCGAAAAAAATACGCACACACAAGCCTTCGAGGATAGTGTCGATCCCATCGTTCGGGCCAATCAGGCCGTGCTCGTCAAAGACGATTTCGAGCTAGAGCACGGGATTTCAATTGAACCTTGCCCCGGCCATACGCCTGGGAATTTTGTCATTAACGTTAAGTCTGAAAATCAAACCGGTGTCTTAACCGGCGACGTCATGCATCATCAGATTCAACTTCGCTATCCCGAAATGTCTACTGTCGCAGACGATGATCAAAACATTTCCCGTATTAGTCGCGTCGCGCTTATTGAAAAACATGCCGACACAGGCAATCTGATTTTTCCAGCACATTTTCCCTCACCAACAGTTGGCACCATACAAACAAATCCAACCGGTGGCTTTAGATTTAAAGGACCTCAGCAGTGATCAATACATTCAAGCGCAAATCTTTATTCATTGCAGCATCAGTTGCTGGAACACTCCTCACACTGAATACCCTGTCGGTTTCTGCACAAACCTATCCAAGCAAGCCGATCAGGATTATCGCGTCCCAAAACCCAGGGGGCACGACCGATGCGACGGCACGCGCTTTTGCCGATCATTTGTCACAAAAATTAGGCGTCTCAGTCACAGTTGAAAACCGGCCTGGTGCTGGCGGCATGATTGCTGCGGAGACTGTTGCACGTTCGGCACCTGATGGCTACACGTTATTTGTAGGGTTGCATAGCCAACTCGCTCAAGCACCCGTGCTGTTCAAAAAACCACTGGTTGATCCTGACAAGGATCTGATCCCTGTCGCGGCGGTCACCGCTGGAGGCTTGCCTACTGCCGTGAGATCTGATCTGCCAGTAAAAAACGCACAAGAACTCGTCGCCCTTTCTCTCAAACAAAACATCAATGCTGGTAACTACAGCCTTGGCTCTGGCTGGCATTTGTTACTGACTCAACTAATGAAAGAAACAGGCGGACAATTCACAGTTGTCAGTTACAAGGGTACGCCTCCTATGTTTACCGACCTTGTTGGCAAGCAGACAGACGTTGCGACAGGATCAGTGATTAGTATCGGACCCTTCATGCATCGTGACGACCTGCGTGTGATCGCCATCATTTCGGATCGCCGCAGTACAAAATTCCCAGATGTCCCGACCTGGGCTGAACAAGGCTTTACCAGCCCTGCTTTCAGCAAACTGCTTGAATACAACATGATGCTTGCGCCAGCGGGCACCCCAAAAGAAGTCCTCGACGTGCTGACCAAAGAGACCGCCGATGCCGCCACAGCGTCACCCAAGATGGCGACGCTACTCGATACGATTGGCTCAACAGAACCAGTATTAGTCGGCCAACCTCTGCGCACGATGATTAGCGAAGTATGGCCGGTTTACCGTACATTGACGACAGATCTCAAACTGACACCGGAATAAGCAAAATCCATGACATCCAAACCTCGCCTCTTCAATAAAAACCTAGTCTTGCTGATCCTCTTACAGGGAATTTTCCTGACCAACAACGTCACCTTCATTGCAATCAACGGCCTAGTGGGTCTGAGTTTGAGCAGTGCGGCATGGATGGCGACACTGCCAGTGATGGGTTACGTCGTTGGGGGGGCACTCTCTACCGCGATCGTCGCACGCACTCAAAAGAAATTCGGCCGAAAGAAATCTTTTCAACTCGGCTTGGTCGTTGCTATTTTTTCAACGCTTTTATGTGGCTATGCCGCTGTGACTAAAAATTTCTGGCTGTTGATTGCTGGGACATTTATCGCGGGCTACTACAGCGCGAATGCTCAGCTCTATCGCTTTGCCGCGGCCGAACTCACCCACATCAGTTTGCGTGACAAAGCAATCTCATGGGTGCTTGCTGGCGGTATTCTTGGCGCGGTGATTGGCCCTAATCTCGCGGTCTGGACACGGAATATTTTCGAGACTCAATTCCTTGGGGCATATCTGACACTTTCAATTGCTGGCGTCATCGGCCTGTGTGTCATGCATTTCATCCATTTTCCTGACGAAGTGACCGTAAAAAAAGAGCTCCCTCCCCCACGTCACCTATCCGAAATCCTTATGCAACCCGTATTCCTGGTTGCAGTGATCGGTTCGGCATTGGGTTATGGCGTCATGAATTTGTTGATGGCCGCGACGCCTCTCGCCATGCAAGTATGTGGCATGCCTTTTTCTGAAACAGCACTGGTACTCGAATGGCATGTCATTGGAATGTTTGCACCAGGGTTTTTTACTGGATCTTTAATCAAAAGATTTGGCGTACTTCCAATCATTAGCGTCGGCGTTCTGCTCAATTTTGTATGTATAGCAATTGCCTTATCAGGGACAGATCTGACCCAGTTTGTAATTTCACTGTTTTTATTAGGTGTGGGCTGGAACTTTTTATTTACAGGTTCAACCACACTCGCCATCTCTGCCTACAGGCCAGAGGAGAAAGACAAAGCGCAAGGTGCGATTAACTTTTTTGTTTTCAGCACCATGGCGATCACCTCTTTTAGCTCAGGTGCATTGGTTACCATGCAAGGCTGGGAACTACTGAATTTCGGTTCTATAGTGCCTGTTGCCTTGATTGGCTGTGCTTTGATATGGCTGGTGGTTAAAAGACGCTCACCCGCTTAATTATCACGTTCGCATTAAAGGATTTGGGGTAGGCTCAGCCAACCTTCGCAGCAAATTGCGGTCGGTGTGGTGAAAGGGCTCAGTCTGCCCTTTGATCATGAGCACCGTATCCTCTGCATAGCCCCAGGTTCCGTCATCGTTAATGGTGACTTTGATTTTGAACTCGACCGTCTTAAATGCGTAATCCAAAAAAGGAGAGGAGCAAATTCCGAAATTAGGATCTGTGTGGTCGGCGGACAACTCAAATTCTTGAGCG